>JAHBWY010000013.1 GCA_019636735.1 Phycisphaeraceae bacterium | reverse complement strand
CCTTCGGCGAGCAGGCACGAAGCCGCCACCGCCAGTACTTGATCCGCCGGATCGCGTGGCGCATCCAAGCCAATGCCGAGGGCGGGCTCACCGAGAGGGCGCTGCGGCTGGCGGATGAATTGGCCAACGACGCCGATGTCCGCGTGACGCCGCCGCGCCCCTCAAGTGGACGGGTCTCGGAATCTGTGCGCCCGCGACCAACGGAGCGCGACCTTCCCGCACACCATGATCCCCGACTCCCGCGACCTGGAAACGCGATCGTCCGCGACTACAAGGGCCGGCGGCTCGTCGTCAATGTCCTTGATGACGGCTTCGAGTGGGATGGCGTGCGGTATCCATCGCTCTCGGCTGTCGCGAAGGCGATCACCGGGTCACATCTGAACGGCTTCAGGTTCTTCGGCCTTGGAGGTGGTCAATGATCGCTCGAAAGCACCAGGTGGCATCGGCGCCGAAGAGAGTCCGCTGCGCGATCTACACGAGGAAGAGCACCGAGGAGGGACTCGAGCAGGAGTTCAACTCCCTCGACGCCCAGCGCGAGGCCGGCGAGGCATACATCGCCAGCCAGAAGTCGGACGGCTGGACCTGCCTTCCGGGGCGCTATGACGATGGCGGTTTCACCGGCGGCAACATCGAGCGGCCCGCGCTCCAGCGGCTTCTAGCGGACATCGGCTCCGGGGCGATCGACTGCGTGGTGGTCTACAAGGTCGATCGGCTCAGCCGATCACTCCTCGACTTCACGAGGATCATGGAGACCTTCGAGCGCCACGGCGTCTCCTTCGTCTCGGTGACGCAGGCGTTCAACACGCGCGATTCGATGGGTCGCCTGATGCTGAACGTGCTGCTCTCGTTCGCGCAATTCGAACGCGAGATCATCGGCGAGCGCATCCGGGACAAGATTGCCGCGGCGCGCCGCAAGGGGAAATGGGCCGGAGGCAAGCCGATGCTCGGCTACGACGTGGATCGCTCCGGTCCAAGTCCGAAGCTCAGGGCGAACGCCGAGGAGGCATCGCGGGTGCGGAGCATCTTCGATCTCTATCTCGAGCGCGGATCACTTCTGCCTGTGGTCGAGGAGATCGAGCGTCGCGGCTGGACGAACAAGGTCTGGTGGACGAAGGATGGTCGCACGCTCGGCGGCCGTCGTTTCGATCGCCCATCGGTCCACCAGCTTCTCACGAACCCCATCTACGCGGGTCGGATCGTCCACAAGGGGGAGCAGTTCGGTGGTGAGCACGAGGCGATCGTCCCGCCTGCGATCTTCGAACGCGTCCAGCGGCAATTGCACTCCAATGGCCGTGCAGGCGCAACAGCCCGGGGAGTGGCGCAGAGCGCGCTACTCCGCGGGAGACTGCGGTGTCGCGCCTGCGATTGCGCCATGGTGCATGTGCTGAGCGGTCGTGGCACGAAGCGATACCGCTACTACATCTGCTCGAAGGCCAATCGCACGAGCCGGTCCAGTTGCCCAGCGCCGTCGCTACCGGCGGCCGAGATCGAGCGGGTGGTGATCCAGCAGCTTGCGACGGTGATGCGACTGCCAGGGCCGATGGCGGCGATCACCGAGATCGCATGCGATGCGACGCAGGGAGTCGTCAGAGAATCCGAGGTGTGGGGTGCGCTCAAGGACTTTGAATCGATCTGGAGTTCGCTCTCGCCGAAGGATCGGTCGCGCGTGCTGGATCTCGCGATCGAGCGGATCGTGTATGACGCAGGCGACTCGAGCATCGAGGTGGTGTTCCGCGAATCGGTCCTCGGCAATATGAATGCTGAATCACTGGAGGTGGCGGCATGATGGCGCTTCGTGCGAAGGTGCATGTGACGCGTGCGGCGCGAGGCCGCGTGGTGCTGGCGGACGCGCAGCCAGCGGAATCGCCGGTCACTTGCGGGGACCGGGTGCCGCGCATCGCGCGGCTGATGGCGCTGGCGATCCGGTTCGACCGGCTGCTGCGAGAGGGCAGGGTGAAGAGCCTGACGGAGTTGGCCAGGCTCGCTCGAGTGACGCAGCCGCGCGTGACGCAGATCCTGAATCTGACGCTGCTTGCGCCTGACATTCAGGAATCGGTGCTGTCACTCTCATCCGCTGAATCGGGTCGGGAGCAGATCCACGAGCGATTGCTGCGACCGATCGCGGCGATGGCGGATTGGCAGAAGCAGCGCCGAGATTGGGCGGCATTGCGTCCGCGCTGCTGAATCGGCCGTAGTTTGTTGACCCGAAGCACTGCACCTGCAACGCGTGCGCTACCACCACTTGCGAACTGTCAAACCGAAGGAAGGAACACGAATGGGCCAGCCCGATCCGACAGAAGACAACGACGGCCCTCCGCCTTCCCCGGCTGACTTTGAGGTCGCCGACATCGTGATGGCAAAGCGGTTCGCTTCCTTCGCCGAGGGTACGCCCGAGTACTCCGCGCAGCGAACGGCGCTGGCAAGACTTCGCGCGTGGGCCGGAGGTGATCGATTTGCTTTCATCTACGGGCTGCGCGAACCGCGGAACGCTGTGGAGCGGATCCAGCGTGCCGTGGAGCAGGAGGGCGGCGGGTCGGATGAGTTCGGACGGCGGCTTGAGGCCTATGCCAAGCGGCCGATCGACGTCGAGATGCTCGAAGCGTTCTGCCGCGAATCGTCGCGGCGGCTGGACGACTACAGCCAGATGTTGATGCTCGTCCATGAAGCCGCAAGTGATCAGAGTCGTCGCATGTCGTTGCCGCGGGTGGAGCAGCTGATTGACAAAGCGGTAAAGCGGCTCTCACGCAGGAGCAGGCTATTCAAAGAGGAGAACGTAACCGTCTCTGAGTTCCTCACCGAGGTGCGCGACAGCCTGGAGCCCGCGCGCTGTGCGAACTCGTTTGGCATGAATGCCCACCACCTGCTGCAAAGAGTCGTTTCCCATGCCGTGCAGGGGTGGACCAGCGCCCGCCAGACTGCGCATAAGAGCCAAACGAGGCCCGAGTACTCCTATGCCACGACGGCCATCGCCTTGTTCCACAAGTCGTGGATGGAGTCGGGGAACCTGCCGCGGCCAAGCGAGCTCCAGCTTTACCTCGAATTGGAGCGACTCCGCGCTGCACGCGTGCTCGAAGGCGGAAAGGTCCTTGCGACCGTCGACACTGCAGGCGACACGAGCTCCGAGTCGTCCCCGGTGATCGAAGTGAAGAACGGTCTCACCTCGGAGTCCAGCAAAGCGACAACGACGCCGAGGAAGGGGCGGATGGGATTCGAGGTCGTGCGAGTTCGGGTCGAGGAGATCGTTCGTGCGGAGGGTTACGTCGGCAGAAACAAGCTCGCAGAACGAATCGGTTGCTCAACGGCCCTCATCGATCGGGTGGTGAGGTCGTCGACGCACCTCACCAAACTGGCGGCAAGTCGTCGATCCGCCGTGGCTGGGCGACGTCGAGAAATTGCACTGGAACCATGGGCGCTCGATCAACGAGGCGGGGATGGCCGCACCTCCCCGGTCGGCTCAGAAGAGGTCGAACAAGGCGCGTCTGGACCTCCCGATGCGACCCTCAAGGACCTCATCCAACAGCAGCAGGAGGATGACCTCCGGGATGATCGGCAAGCCCAGGCATTCAAGGTAGGCCGCCGGTATCGCGCGCGGCGTACGGAGTGATGCCCCAGGTGGTTGCAACGGCCGCGCAGCCGGTTGAAGCGAATCGGTGCGGCGAAAACCGCTCAATCCGCAGGGAGTGACCCAACCGCGCGCGGACTTCCGAGCAGGCATTCCGCCTGCCTGGGAGCCCCACGCCAATGGTCCAGCACAGGACGCCGCAACTCATCACACCCGGAGTGATCGCTCGCCAACTCGGGGAGCCACTTCATCGCGTCACATACCTCCTTCGGACGCGGTCCCACATCAGGCCTGCAGCCCGGGCTGGGCGCCTGAGACTCTTCGACCACGCTGCGGTCGCCTGCCTGCGACATGAGGTCAACAGCATCGACGCGCGGTCACTCGCCCGCATGGAGAAGTCTGGGGGTGCCGCTTGAAGGGATCATCCCATGCGACCGCGAAGGCGACTGCTGACGAGTCAGACCTCGTGTTCGACGAGGTCATCGCATCCATGACCGATACCGAGGCAGCTCGGCTCGCGGGATGCCCAGCCCTCAAGTGGCTGACTGTCGACGACCATCGTCAGCAATTGCAGGCCGAGCTCATCGATCGCGCTGGCCGCCATCGACCGAGTCGCCGCGGTGGCAGCGCCCGTGCCTGGGCAAAGCCAGTCCTTCGGTCGATCCGTCGCGATCTGGTCCGCGAGGCCACTTGTTTGAAGAGGCAACCTCAAGGCAAGGTCCAGAGTCTGGACGAACCCGCGGGCCCCGATACGCATGCGGCGACGATCGGTGAGTTGGTTAAGTCGTCCATGCCGGGGCCGTGTGAGAGGTTGATCGAGAAGGAGCGACGCGATCAGATCGGACTTGTCGTTGCAAGCCTCCCGAACAACCTCAAGCTTCTCTGTGGTCTGCTTCAAGAAGGATCGGGGAGACGTGCGCAGGATCGCCTCTGTCTCAGCCGTCGGCGATTCGAGCGCGACATAGAAGATCTGAAGCAGGTGTTCGAACTGGCCGGTCTTGCACCGGATCGTCCAGTTTGCGCGCACGCCGTTCGCAATTGACGTACCTCATCAAAGGGGCCATTCCAATGACAGGGACCACCTGCCGGAGTCACTGGCATCGTTTCAGGTTCGACTGCTCGGTGCCGATCAGGGATTGCGAAGCGCTGCTGCGGCTTGCGTCGTTCGCCACCGAAGGGCTCTGCGGTATCGGCGCAACCTCGGCGGTGTCATATCGGCTGGTTCCCGATCTCCGAGTGGTCGAGATCGACATCAATGGTCATTCCGGTTGCATCCTCGCGGCGGTGTTCCGCGCGTTCGTGCGCCGCGAGTACGGCGTTGGCGGCCTCATCGAGGATCGCATCCTCATTCCAACGATGGAGTCAGGATGACGACGGCCGCCGTGATCGAATTGACGCCGCCGCCATCGCTCGACCTGATGAACATCCCCGCTGCGCTGCGGGCGCTCCCGCAGTGGGTGTGCTGGAAGTACATCCGTCGCGGCGGCAAGCAGACGAAGTGCCCCGTGAATCCACACGGGGGCGGGCGCGCCGACTCGACGGATCCTGCGACATGGGCTTCCTTCGATGATGCGTGCGAGGCATGGACATCCTCCCACCACGCCGGTGTCGGCTTCGTGTTCAGTGCAGACGATCCATTCTGCGGGATCGACCTGGATGCCTGCATCGATGAATCCGGGGTCATCGTCCCCGCCGCGCGCGAGATCATCGACGCGCTCGACTCCTACACCGAGATCTCGCCAAGCGGGCGCGGCCTCAAGGTGTTCATCGCAGGCCGAAAGCCCGATGGGATCGGATGCAGATCGAAGGCCATCACCGGATTCAAGGAGACGGAGATATACGATCGCGAGCGGTTCTTCACGGTCACCGGTCTGCGCGTCGACGATGTGGCGCACGATGTCCATGACCGGCAGCAGGCACTTGAGAATCTCTGTCAGCGTCTGTGGCCGAAAAAGGGCGCACCGCATCGAGGAAGGGTGCCTGCAAGCGCCGGCTTCGACGGTGATGACGAGGCGCTGATCGCGCTCGCGAGCGCCGCGAAGAACGGCGACCGCTTCAGCAGGCTCTGGGCAGGCGATGCATCGCAGCATGGTGATGATGCGAGCGCAGCCGATCAGGCGCTCTCTAACCTGCTCGCATTCTGGACCGGCCGCGATGCCGATCGCATGGATCGGCTGTTCCGGCGCAGCGGCCTCTTCCGCGAGAAGTGGGATGAGAAGCGCGGTGCCCGCACCTATGGCCGGATGACGATCGAGAAGGCCGTCGCGGACTGCCATGACACATACACGCCGCGCGCGCGGCGCAACGCGCGCGGTCCTGCTCCAGATGGGAGCGACGAGCCTGATGTCGAGAATGGCGACGAACTTCTCGTGCCCCTTGGTCAGATCGATCCTGCGACCGGTCGCCTGGTGCTCTCGGCCCGGCGCACGCTTCCAACGGCCGAGGCATATGTCCGCGCGTTCAACCAGCACGCCGAAGGCCGCACGCTTCACGGGTACGCGGGCATGCTCATGGAGTGGCGCGGCAATCGCTACTGCCAGGTCGAGGAGGAATGGATCAGGCAGCGACTTCAGCCGTGGTTGCACAAGTCGCTGCGATACCTCGTCAACAAGCAGACGGGCGCGATGGAGCTCGTCGATTTCGAATCCAATCCCGGCACGGTCAAGCAGGCGCTCGAGACGATTCGCGCCCACACGCATCTGCCTGCTTCCACAGTTTCGCCGTCGTGGCTCGATGCACAAGGGGATCGTCCAGCGGCGCTTGAGATTCTGCCGTGCAAGTCGATGAATCTCCATGTCCCCTCGGGACGCGTGCTCGCGCCGACACCGGCGCTCTTCACGATCAACGCGCTCGATTTCGATTACGACCCGGCTGCGAAGGCGCCCGAACGGTGGCTCGCATTTCTCGACCAGCTCTGGAGCGACGATCCCGAGTCGGTCGAGCTGCTCCAGGAGTGGTTCGGATACTGCCTCACCGCTGATACCTCGCAGCACAAGATGCTGCTCACCGTCGGGCCTCCAAGGTCAGGGAAGGGCACGATCGGCCGTGTGCTCGCCCAACTCGTTGGTGCTGCCAATGTCGTCGGTCCGACAACGAGCAGCCTTGCCGGCTCCTTCGGTCTGCAGCCGCTCATCGACAAGTCGCTCGCCATCGTCAGTGATGCGAGGTTCGGTGGTGACACCGTCGGGACCGTCGTCGAGCGCCTGCTGTGCATCTCCGGCGAGGACACGCTCACGATCGACCGGAAGTTTCTCGGTGCCGTGAGCATGAAGTTGCCCACGCGATTCGTGTTCCTGACGAACGAGCTGCCGCGATTGAACGATGCCAGTGCGGCACTGGCCCGCCGCTTTCTCGTCCTGCGGCTCACGAGGAGCTTCTACGGCCAGGAGGATGTCAAGCTCACGAAGCATCTGCTCGACGAGTTGCCCGGCATCCTGCTGTGGGCGATCGACGGGTGGAAGCGTCTGAACGCACGCGGTCACTTCGTGCAGCCAGCCAGCGTCGAGGACGCCATTCGTGAACTGGAGGATCTCGCATCACCGGTCGGTGCATTCGTCCGCGAGTGCTGCAGCATGGCACCGGGCCAGCGTGCGTGGGTGGACGATCTCTACAACGCGTGGAAGGCCTGGTGTGAGCGCGACGGTCGGCAGGTGGTCAGCAGCAAGATGTCATTCGGTCGCGATCTTGCGGCTGCAGTGCCCGGCATCAAGCGCAAGCGCGGAACCGGTCTGGTGTCGTTCTACGAGGGCATCGGGCTCTCGGCGGCGGACGGAGGTGTCCTATGAACCACGCCTCCACTGCTGCTTACTGTCGAAGACTGTCACGGCAGTCCCCATTGTGCTCTACATGTATGCACGCGGGCGCGTCACGTGCGCGCGCACGCGCGCCCGCGCCTGCGCACGCGCGGAAAGAGCTGGTGCGCAATGGGAACTGTCGTGACAGTCTTCGACAGTGTTCGGCAGTAGCCGACCGACCTGTGGTCTTCAATCGGAGCCAGAACACCTGCCCCGGAGGCGTCCAGAATCACGAGATTCGGCTCAGAAGGCCGCTTCCGGCGGAGGGCCTGTGTCGTGATCGTGCTGCCATCTGCGTCGATCATAGGTACTTCCGGCGCCCATCTTTCACGATATGCCACGCGGAACAGTTGCCGTTGGAGACTGACTTACGGCGGCCGGTCCGAATCTGCCAGGGACGCCACCTGGCCCACCACGATCGCCCCTGTTGCGTTGGCCGCTCCGGGTCGCCCAACCGCCGCCAATTGACCACAGAACGCCCCAAACGCCGCGCGCGGTCGCTGTGCCGACCACGGTCAGCACCAACTCTCACATCGAAAGGTCGAAGACATGAAGATCGAGCTCCGTCGTCCCACTGACATCAAGCCCTACGAGCACAACCCGCGCATCAACGACGGTGCCGTCGACGCGGTCGCCGCATCGCTGAAGCAGTTCGGCTTCCGCCAGCCGATCGTGGTGGATGAAGCAGGCGTGATCGTCTGCGGTCACACCCGCTGGAAGGCGGCGCAGAAGCTTGGCCTCGAGAAGGTGCCGGTGCATGTCGCGAAGGATCTCACGCCGGAGCAGGTCCGCGCGTTCAGGATTGCGGACAACAAGACCGGCGAGCTCGCTGAGTGGGACATGGACCTGCTGTCGATCGAGCTTGGCGCGCTCAGGGAGCTCGACATCGATCTCGCGTCACTCGGCTTCGACGAGGACGAGCTGCTCAAGATCCTGGCCGGCGACATCAAGGACGGCCTCACCGATCCTGATTCGATCCCGGAGCAGCCGGATGCTGCGACGACTCAGCCGGGTGACCTCTGGGTGCTCGGTGATCATCGGTTGCTCTGCGGTGACAGCGCTTCGCCTGCGGATGTGGACCGGCTGCTGGCTGGCCAGCCGATTCACTTGGTCAACACCGACCCGCCGTACAACGTGAAGGTCGAGCCGCGATCGAACAACGCGATCGCCGCTGGCAACTCATCGTTCCCCGAGGCGAAGCAGACGCACCACCAGAAGTTCGACAAGGCGCGCAATCCCGACTCAAGGGCGACGCACGCGAAGCTGCGGGCAAAGGACCGTCCGCTTGCGAACGACTTCGTGACGGACGAAGCGTTCGATGGCATGCTCGATGCGTGGTTCGGCAACATCGCGCGCGTGCTGCTTCCTGGCCGCGGCTTCTACATCTGGGGCGGCTACGCCAACCTCGGCAACTACCCGCCGTTCCTCAAGAAGCACGAGCTGTACTTCTCGCAGGGGATCATCTGGGACAAGCAGCATCCGGTCCTGACACGGAAGGACTTCATGGGCGCCTTCGAGATCGCGTTCTACGGCTGGCGCGAAGGCGCCGCGCATCTCTTCCTCGGACCGAACAATGTGAGTGACCTCTGGCATGTGAAGAAGATCCCGCCGCAGCAGATGGAGCATTTGACGGCCAAGCCTGCGGAGCTGGCAGTGCGTGCGATGCAGTACTCGTCACGCCCCGGCGAGAATGTGCTTGATCTCTTCGGCGGCTCGGGGAGCACGCTCATCGCCGCTGAGCAGACCGGTCGCAAGGCGTTCCTGATGGAGCTCGACCAGCTCTACTGCGATGTGATCGTTGACAGGTATCAGCGATTCTCGGGCAACGCTGCGGTGCTCGAGCGCACCGGCGAATCACCGATCCCGATGAAGCCCCGCGAAGAGGCGATGCGATGAGGAGCTCAGAGCAGTCAGCGAGCTGTCAGCGGGCGGTCAGCGAGCAGTCAGCGAGCAGTCAGCGGGCGGTCGTGCCGCAGAAAACCCCGACCGTAGCCGGGGTGGGGGGACGGTGGGGGCGCGTGACGCGTGGCCTACTTGCTACGCGGCAGGCCTGCCTCGCGCCGAAACGATTCGACAGCCTTGTCGGCGCTGAAGCCATCGGCCAGGTAGATGCGGTTGTCGAGGCCTCGCTCGCGGAGGAGACCCATGCGCTTCAGGCATTCGACCGCCACAAGGCAGCGCGTCCAAGTGCGGCCCGATGGCGCGACGAGTTCGTCGACCACGAACCAGCCCCGGAAGCCGTGGTCGACATCCTCCTCGATCGACCGGGCGATTACCTCGAGGTCGTCGAGGTCAACCGCGTCCACACCGATGTTGTTCGGGTCGATGGACTCGTTGGAGCGCCGCAGGAACCACCCGCCCTCGAAGGCGTAGATCGGCTCGGTTGGCGACTCGGCGGCGATGATGGCCCGCTCGAGCGCGTCCCACTCCTCGGCGGTGTCGGAGTCCTGGCGCCGTGCCTCGGCAAGGTCGATCGCAGCGCTGAGCAGGTCTTCGAGCATGCGTTCACGCGTCATGGTTCAGACCACCTCCCCGCGTGCCGCCGCGGAACCGGGCGAGCCTTCTCGAAGCGCGTGCCATTCGATCAACGCGTCCTCGTAGACCCAGTCGCTCGCCGCGTGATGCCGACGCTTGTCTGCAGGCACGATGCAGCCGCGCTCCTTGAGGAATGCCATCGCGACCATCACCTGCGTGAAGGGCGCATCGCCGTTGTCCGGGATGGACATGATGTAGTCGCGAATGCTCTCGCCGGTGAACGGCGCTCCTGCTTGGTGGTCGATGGCGAGCGCGACATACTCGTAGACCCGCTTGGAGCAGGTGTGTTCGTACGGCGCGCCCTTTCGAGGTACGACGCGCCTCACGAGCGAGTCGAAGGGGATGTTGAAGGTCTCTTCGCGCATGCTTCAGCTCGCCTTACCGTTGAATGCGAAGTGGCCGCGATCGGTCTTGGTAAAGCGAGCGTCCTTGCCCTTCGTCTTGATCTCGCGCGACATCGCGGCGTAGAGCGTCTGCTCGGGCGTCGCGCCGTTGGGCGATGTCCAGAGTTTCCTGTTCGCCATCTCGACGATCAGGTCGGCGGTGTTCATGGGCTCCTTCGCCGTCTTGAGCACCGTGGCCGCCGCGTCGAGCGCGCTCAGTCGCTTCGGCTTCGCCGCCTTGGCAGGCTTGGCGGGTTTGGCGTCAGTGGCGTCCTTCGCCTTCGTGGCCTTCGGCTTGGTGCTGGCCTTGCCCTTCGCAACAGGCGCCGCCGTGGCCCCCGTGGTGGCACTGGTGGCCTCCGTGGCCGTCGCTTCAGCGCTCGGGTCGCCGCCGGCGTCGAGCGTGGCGATGCGCTTCGCGATCTCGGCGCGTGCCTCGTTCTTGAGCCGTTCGCCGCTCTTCTTCGGTGCTGCCTTCGTGGCCGTCTTCTTCTTCGTTGCTGTCGTGGTCATGGTGCTGTCCTTGTTGCGGGCTGTTGGGTGAGACTCCGCGCCGCGCCCGCGTGCGGTTGGAGTCGGTTGAGATTGCTTGGTCGGTGGTGCCTTCATGACGATGGCCACGGCGCGTCTGCCGAAGTCGATGGCAAGGCGATGGCCGCGCTTCAGGTCGGCGAGCAACTGCTCTTGGCCGCCCATCGGAAACGAGATGCCGAAGTCGTCGTGGCCGACGAGGTAGTTCGCGACCTCGAAGGCGGCGGCGTTCTGCCTCGGGTCGCAGCCCTTCACGAAGGCGCAGACGCAGGTGCCATCGGGCTCCCTCATCGCGTCGGTGCAGAGGTAGAGGCCGTGGTCGTGCGCGAGCATGAGCGGCTTTCCGCTTGTGACGGCCGCTTCGACGAGGCGCCTGACGAGTGCCTGATCTGGAAAGTGAAGTCGTGGCATGGTCGCTTTCAGTTCGCGTCGTCCATGTCATCGAGGAAGGCCTCGATGTCGGTTCGCTCCATCCCGCTGATGAATGCGGTGGTCCAGAGAAGGTCATCGCGGATCTTCAGAAGGTCGCCGGTCAGTCCTCCGTTGCGTGGGTTGTTCTTCGCTCGCTCGTTGTGCTTGGCGAGTTCTTGCTGCAGCACATCAATCAGCTTTGCGATGTCGTTCTTGGCGCTCGTGTATGCGGCTGCGTTCTCGTTCGGTGTTGGTCGCTTGGTCTTCATGGCGTTGTCCTTCGTTCGCGTCGCGGTATTGCGTTCGCGTTGGCGACATCAGGGCATGGCATCGCCAACCCATCAAGGCGTAGCGGCAGCAATCCGGCCGGAAGTCGCGATGTTCCAAGGTGCCAGCGCGCCCCTTTGCGCCCCGTGGCGGATTCACGGCCAAGGTCCGAGGTGTGCGACATGAGCGATGCCGCGAACAAGAAGAGTCCCGCCTCGCTCTCCACCGTTGACATGGTGCGGCTGCTTCGCGCCTCGGGCTCGCAACATGCAAGCGAGGAGCGCCTTCGCGAGGACATCGAGGCCGGTGCGCCCACAAACGCAGACGGATCAATGAGCCTCGTGCACTACACCGCGTGGCTCGCGCGACAGGTCACATCGCAGGAGGCGAACCGTGGCCGCTGATCCCCGGAAGTTGCGCGCCGGTGAACTCTGTCGGCTGCTCAACTCGACGCCGCTGGGTGAGTGCCTTGGCGAGCGGCAGCTTCATCGCCATCGCACGCGCGCGGGTCTTCGCATCAGTGCTTCCGGTGATCACACGCGCGTCGATCTCCTTCGTTACGCCGCGTGGCTCTTCGACAAGCGGCACTCGCCCCCCCCGGAAGGTGATGGCGCTGACGGAACTGCTGGTGGGTGGGAGGCGGAGCGCGAGAGGACGCGCATGCGTGCGGCGCTCATGTCGATCTCAGGCCGCGAGATCGGCGAGCTCCCGGAAGTTCAGGACCCAGCGCGGCGGGATTCATGCGAACGCGACTTCCGGGGCTTCTGCGAGAAGTACATGCCGCAGACATTCCACCTGAAGTGGTCGCCCGATCACCTGAAGGTCATCTCGAAGATCGAGACCGCTGTGCTCGAGGGCGGCCTCTTCGCGATGGCGATGCCGCGTGGCAGCGGCAAGACCTCGCTCTGCGAAACGGCGTGTCTCTGGGCGATGCTCTACGGCCACCGGGAGTTCGTGGCGTTGATCGGTAGCGACGAGGACCACGCCGCGAACATGCTCGATTCGATCAAGGCCGAACTCGAGAACAACGATCTCCTGCTCGAAGACTTCCCTGGCGCGTGCTTCCCGATCAGGAAGCTCGAGGGCATCCACCAACGCGCCTCGGGCCAGCTCTTCCGGGGGAAGCAGACGCACATCGGTTGGACGGCGAAGGAGATCGTGCTGCCGACGATCGAAGGTTCGAAGGCCTCGGGTGCGATCATTCGTGTCGCAGGCATCACCGGCAGAGTCCGCGGCATGAAATACAAGCGACCGGACGGCAATGCGGTGCGACCGTCGCTGGTGCTCGTCGACGATCCGCAGACGGACGAATCGGCGCGGTCGCCATCTCAATGCACGAGCCGCGAGCGCATTCTCGCAGGCGCGATCCTCGGCATGGCCGGTCCCGGCACGAAGATCGCCGGACTCATGACGCTCACCGTGGTCCGCCAGGACGATCTGGCCGATCGCCTGCTCGATCGTGACAAGCATCCCGCATGGCAGGGCGAGCGGACGAAGATGGTCTATGCGTTCCCGACGAACGAGAAGCTCTGGAGCACCTACGCCGAGCTTCGCGCAACCGGGCTCAAGGCGGAACGCGGTACCGGTGAAGCCACCGACTTCTATCGCGAGCACCGCGAGGCGATGGACAAGGGCGCCCGCGTCGGCTGGGACGAGCGGTTCAATCCAGACGAACTCTCGGCACTCCAGCACGCCATGAACCTGAGGTTCGACGACGCGGCCGCGTTCCAGGCGGAGTACCAGAACGAACCCATCTCGGAGGCGATCAGCGATCAAACAGAACTCAAGGCGGACGACATCGCCGCACGTACCAATGGCCACTCCCCGGAAGTGATCCCTCACGGATCGACAATCATCACCGCCTTCATCGATGTCCAGCAGAAGGCGCTCTACTGGCTCGTCGCCGCGTGGGAAGAGAACTTCACGGGCTCGGTTCTCGCGTATGGCACGGAGCCGGACCAGAAGTCGGAGTGGTTTCAGTTGCGCGAGATCAAGCGCACGCTCTCGACCGCGAAGCCGGGGGCCGGTCTCGAGGGCGCAATCTACGCGGGTCTCGAGCGACTGACGGCAGCGCTTCTTGGCCGCGAGTGGAGGCTCGACAATGGCGGTTCGATGCGGATCAGCCGCTGCCTGATCGACGCGAACTGGGGCCAGTCGACGGAGGTCGTCTACCAGTTCTGCAGAGAGACTCCGCACGCGGCGCTCGTGATCCCAAGCCACGGTCGGTATGTGGGCGCATCGAGCAGGCCGTTCGCCGAGTACAAGCAGCAACGCGGCGAGCGTGTCGGAATCAACTGGCGCATCCCGCTCATGTCCGGCCGTCGCGCCGTGAAGCATGTGCTCTTTGACACGAACTGGTGGAAGTCGTTCATCGTGAGCCGGCTGTCGGCGCCGATGGGGGACAAGGGCTGCCTGACACTCTTCGGTCGCGACCCGCGGAAGCATCGCCTGCTGGCCGAGCATCTCACCGCCGAGTACCGAGTGCAGACCCAAGGTCGCGGTCGCACGGTCGATGAGTGGAAGCTCCGTGTCAACGGTCCCGACAACCACTGGCTCGACTGCCTGGTCGGTGCCGCAGTCGGCGCCTCGATGGAGGGCGCGACGCTCCCTGGCACCGGCACCGGCACGCGCGTGCGGAAGCGCGTCTCGCTTGCAGCGCTCCAGCGTGAGGCGTGGGCGAGGCGGGGGTGGTGATCGCAGGGAGATCGAGGCACGAGGTTGACGGAAACGGGATTGGCCTCGTTGTCTCGGAGCCGAGCATCGAGCAATTCTCTCGACTGCTCACTCTGCCTTCGCCATCTGCTTGCGTGCCCACACGCGCCATTCCTCGGTCTCGCCGCGCAGCGCGATCTCGCTGAGAAACCGTTCCGTTCGACTGTCGGTCTTCTTGGTGCGCATCTGGAGTCGCGTCAGCGCCTGCAGCGTCTGGATGTGATCCGGATAGACCTCAAGCGCCGTCGCGTACATCTGGATCGCCTCGTCGACGCGACCTGCCGACTCGAGCGTGAACGCGAGATTCATCCTGGGATCGGGGTGGCCGGGCATCAGTTTCCTGGCCCACTCGAACTCGTTCGCGGCCTCGTAGAGCTTGCCCTGCTTGAGATAGAGGATGCCTAGGTTGTTGTGGGAGGGTCCGTGATAGAGATCCGCGGTCAGCGCCTCGCGCAGCAGCTTCTCAGCCTTCTCCGGGTCGTCTTGCATGAGATCGGCCGCCTCGTGGTTGAGGCGCTCGGCCGTACTGGTCTGACGATCGCTCTCTGAGATCGGTGCGTAGGGGCCAGGTCGCTGCGTGGCGCAGCCGGTGATCCCGAGCGCGAGTGCCATCGACGCGATGAATGAATGCAGTGGTGTGGTTCTCATGGGGAGTTTCAGCCAGCGGGCACATGGTTAGATGGTGCGACATAGAGAACCGACAGCACGAGCGAGATGTCGAATCGCTCAGCCCCTGGAGCAGCGTCCTTCGATGGAGCGCGACTCATCTCGATGTTGGTCGGTGTCCAGAGCGGCTGCGTCTCGCGCCAGTGTTCGAGGAAGGCGCCGAGCTGCTGCGGTTGGATGCCCTTGAGTGCGACGCGCATCGCCTGCGCTCGCAGTTCGCCGCCTGGGGCGAGGTCGGCTGCGCTTGAGATCGGGCCATCGGTGTCCGTCGTGACGCCGCCGAGCGCGCCGCGCGGGATGCCGACTGCGGACATGGTCTCGTTGATCCGCGTGATGAGATCCTGTCTGGGCCGCTCTCCCATCGACGCACGCTGTCGAAGACTTCGCAGTGAAAGGACCTGTCGCGCGTCCTCGGCAACTGAGTGCGCTGCGGCCTCACGAGCGCGCAGCGCAGTCGTCTGCGATCGCGCCCACGCCCAGCTCGCCGAAACGACGAGCAAGCAGCTTCCGGCAGCAAGAGCGATCGCGACTCTGCTCATGGTCCGACCCCCCGATCAATGGTGTTCGCCCGTTGAGCGATTGCAGGGCCGGCGCCAGAGGCGGGGCCGGGGGGGCCGGTTCCGGGGGCGGGGGTTCCGGGGGTGAGGATGATGGTGAAGGTCACACCTTCCTTCGCCGCGCGCACCTGCGGCGGCTCAAGTCGGGCGCCCGGAAGCGTTCCAAGTGCATCCGCGATGCGCTGGGCTTCGCCGGCATCACTGGCCCAGCCCTCGATCGAGATCGACCGCGACGAGATGCGCGCTCGTTCAAGACGCGCCTCCGCGTCCGGCGGCCAGCGCTCGAGCGCTGCGGAGGCGAGATCCGAGACATCTTCGAGGCGGGGGAGTGAGACGGCGCGCGTACTGCGCAGCTCGCGCAGTTCCGCGACGAGCCGGAGATCTCCTGGAAGGGCGCTCACGCTGGGGGGCGCCCCCGGAATCCCCACCCCAGGTTGGCCGACCGCCGCACGAACGATGTCGCTGCGCCGGTCGTCGACGATGTCGATTGCGCGCCGAGCTGCGATGCCACGGGCGATGAACCCGGCGGCAACCGCGATCGTGATCAGTGCCGCTGTGACGGCAAGAGTTGCGAGCATCATGCGTCGCTGGCGTCGCACATCGACCGGCTCGAACGCGCCGATCAGGAGATCGAAGCGCGCTGCGTCAAGCGATTCGTCGAGCCTTGCCTGGATGAAGTCGGGTATCGATCCGGGGGTGGCGGAACTGCAATCGAGCGCTGCGGCACGCAGTTCCTCAGGCTCGATCGCGCAGACGACGGAGCGTCCATCGCGCGTCCGCACGGACACGATGTGCAGCGACTCGATCGCAAGCGGCAGGACATCCTCGGCGAGCGAGGCGATCTCCCCCGGAGTGAGCCGCCGCCCACCATGAACCGTGTCCACGATCGCCCAATAGAGATGCTCGTTCGAGATGGTCGCGTGACCGTTCATGAGCTTCCTCCGGAGGTCGGAGGATCGTCGACCCTGGGCTCGGTGTGTGGAGGCGTCACTTCTGGGCCCGACAGCGTCAGCGTGCGCGTGCGCGACCCCTTCGCGAGGAGGACTGAGCGTGGATCGACCTTTCGCACTTCGACATCGGCGATCTGTTCACCGTCGCGAACGAGATGGACGCGATCATCACTCGGGTCGTAGAGCGCTGCGACCAGTGCGCCGCCTTCGCGCACGATGCCGAGGAGTTGCAGGCGCTGCGCGATCGGTGTTTCGACGGGAGCAACTCTGGGCGTCGGCGCCACAGGTGGCGGTGCCGGCGAGAACCTCATCGCGAACCCCGGCAGCGCGCGTGAGGCGCTCACCGTGTCGACGGTCGGCGCCGTGCGGGTCGATGCGGTCGGAATCGCTGGAAGGTCGGGAGTGACCTGCGCGCGCATCGCCCAGAGTGCAGCGAGTGAGACGCCGATCCCACCGGCCACCCATGTGACGCGTGTCGCTCTCCGGTACTTCGCGATGGGCGCGCTCATTCGCGTGGCTCCGTGACGATCGGGAATCGCTGGGCGACGACCCATTCGCCGCGATCGCTCCGCTGCATGACGAGCCACCACGAGCGACGGGTGTGGCCGACGCTCGCATCGATCCGGATCGACCAGCAGTCGCTTGTCGTCGTGAATGCGATGGGTTCACTGGCGCCGGCCGACCCCTTGTTGGGGAGCGCGCCCTGATAGGGCTTGCCAGTTGATCGGCGCTGCCAGAGCGCGTCTGGAAGCGTTGTCTGTGCCGCTTCGGCGGCGGCTTCAAGCAGTGCGCGCGGTGCGGTGTTCACATTGAGGAAGAGTGTCGATGTCGCGGCATTCCCACCTGGAGGGACGCCATGCGTCGCCACGAGTTCACCGAGCGCCGGTCGCATCCGCGATCGAGGCTGGCGAGCCGAGGCCGATTGCGGCGCGTCGACTCCTGTCGCTGCAGCGGCGCTTGCCGAGGGAAGGATCGCACGCGCTCCACTTGCAGGAACGAGATCGAGTCCGAGCGGTGCGTTTGCAGGGATTCGCGTGGAGGCGACGAGATCGCGCACATCGGCTGGAAGAATGGTCGCAAGACCCGAGCGGCGTGCGGCGATGTTCCAGGGCACCATGCCGCGCTGGTCCCAGGCGGTGATCCGGAGGCGCCGTGCACCGGAGTCCTCGGAACCGATCTGGCTGAGCGC
This sequence comes from Phycisphaeraceae bacterium, assembly GCA_019636735.1. Taxonomy (NCBI): domain Bacteria; kingdom Pseudomonadati; phylum Planctomycetota; class Phycisphaerae; order Phycisphaerales; family Phycisphaeraceae; species Phycisphaeraceae bacterium. Next base: position 21,866 of record JAHBWY010000013.1, on the reverse strand, counting down.
CGCGCCCTCCGAATGAGCGTCGGCCTCGATCAAGGGCAGCTCGACATCGAGAATGGAGATCATCGGTGACTCCGCATCCGCTGGCAGCGCACAGGTAGGCGATACCTGAGCGAGCCATGCGCGAATGGGAGCGAGCGCCGCATCGGCAAGGTCGTCCGCGATCACAAGAGCGCGGTCGGCATCCCGTCGAGCAACTGTTGCTCCGGCAGTCTGCGCAACGATCGTGGCGGCGACGGTGACGAGCATGAGTGCCGCCAGCACGATCAGGAGCGCGGCTCCGCGTCGATTGCGTCGTTGGAGCGTTCTTCGTTTCATGGCACGACGAAGCTCCTTCCGGTTTCTCCAATGCCCGTGATCACGATGGCAACGGTGAGCAACCGCTCCTTCTCCAGGTAGGTCGCGCGCAGTGCGGTGACGCCATCGACGAGGACGCGCGGCTCGCGTCCAGGAGCTGAGAGCATGAGGCGCGACGACGCTGAATCGACCGAGTATCGATGCTCGTGCTCGAGTGTGTACGGAGCACCATGAACATCATGCGCGTCATGCACAGCATGAACAGCATGGCGCGTCGCGATCACGATCGCGTCGCCCTCGATGCGAACCCGCGGCTCGGCCTGCCCGCCCGAAGACCCACTCAAGCGACTCCGTGCAGCACCGCTCCTTCGCGTTTGCGAAATGTCCATGTCGGAACTTCTCAGGTCGTCGCCGATGAGTTGAAAGACGGCTTCCGCGGCGCCCAGTCGATTGGAGCGATCGCGCGAGCTCGCGGCAAGTTCGGCAGCGCCAACGGTCCAGGCCGTGGCGGCGACAGCGAGGCTGCCCACGATCGCAAGCGCCGCGACCAGTTCGACCAGCGTCATTCCACGAGCCCCGGAAAGTGAGCGGCGCGAAGCAGTGACTCGCGTCACGCTTGAGCGGCGACCTGAAACCCTTCTTCTCGATCGCGTGGATGCCGGTCGCTCGATCCAGCGGTGGATGACGACATCGCCGCAGCGGAACGCGATCCAGTCACCGACCACGGAACGAGGCTGCGAATCGGGTGCGCCTTCTACATCGCTTTCACTTGAGCGCGCCGCTGCGGACTCCTTCGCTTCGCCACTCTCACCCGCACCCGACTCCACCCGATCGGATGGTGTCGTGGCTCTTGAAGGAGTCGTATCGTCCTGCGTCTCCAGTTCATCACCTCCGCGGTTCGGCAGTTCGACACGGATCGGCTTGCCGCTCAGCCGAGTCGAGGATGCCGCTTCCGCGAGTCCGCTCGGCCACGCGAAGGTGACTGCGCCGGAAGGAGGTCGTGACTCCCACTCTGGCGATGCCATGATCTGCGACACCGCGCTCGCGACGAGCGCTGTCTCTTCGACGCTGCCATCGCGCTCGACGAGCACGCTTGAAGCAGACTGGAAGAACGGCAGACACGCGATCACGATGATCGCAAGCAGGACCGTTGCGGCGAGCGCCTCGATGAGCGTGAACCCAAGCCTCACTCTCGTTCCTCCCACAGATGACCCGTCAGACCCGCCACATGGATTCTGCTGACCTCTTTGCCGTCACTCAACTCGTAGGCGAAGTCGATCGAGCGGCCTGCGCCGTCGATGAACACGCGATCAAGCACTCTTGCATCGCCCGAACTGCGAGCGCGTCGCTCGCCATGCGAACTTGCATCGCTCATCGTCAGTGAGAACCCTCTCTTCGCAGTCGATGGATTCCCATCAAGGACGAAGCCGAACGATTCGAAATCTCTGGACCGCAGCACTTTTGCAACCTCGGAGCCCGGCCGTCTCAGCACCAGCGCATCGCCTGCGTTGTCGACGATCAGCTCGGCGGAGCCATGTGCCCGCGCTTCAAGCCGAACCAGTCGATCAAACTGGCGCACCTCGGCAATCGCGCCTTGCCACGCGGTTGCCTGCGCGGTGCCGCCGAGACCGACCGCAAGCATGGCCGCGACGAGTCCGAGCAGGACGACGACCGCCATCATCTCGAAGAGTGTGAACCCGCGCCTCACGGCTGCCCGCCTCCAGCCTCGGAACCACCTGGTTTCGTGGTGTCGCGCAAGTTCGAGGAACTCACATCGGTGTTCTCGCCGTCGCCGCCGACCTGGCCGTCGGCGCCGAGGGTCAGGATCTCGAACGGAAGCCCGTTCGGACCAGGCGCCATATAGAGGTATGGCCGACCCCACGGGTCGATGAGCTTGTCGCTGCTGAGGTAGTAGCTCGCCGAGGCGGTCGCCATGCCGTCGGTCAAGGCCTTCAGCCCCACATCGTTCGTCGGGTACGCGCTCCGCTCGATCCGGAAGAGCTCGACCTTGCCTGCGATGACACCGATCCCGGTCTTCGCGAGTTCGGTCTTCGCGCGACCGAAGGTCCCCGAGAACCCGAGCAACAGCACCGACGCGAGCAGTCCCAGGATCACGACCACCGCGAGCACCTCGACGAGCGTCATTCCCGATCGACACATGGACCTCATCGCAATACCTCCTGGAGCCTGACGAGTGGAAGGACGGCGGCCATCACCACGATGCCGACGAATGTCGCGAGCAGCACGATCGTCGCCGGTTCGAGCACGCTTGCAAGTCGATCGATGAGCCGAGCGGCCTGGCGCTCGTAGCGCCGCCCGATCCGCTCGAGCACCGGCGCAAGTTCGCCGCTCGCTTCACCCACCGCGATGAGCTGCAGGAACTCCCGATCAAACCACCCCCCCCGGAATCCCCCCCGGAATCCCCCCCGGAAGCCCCCCCGGACGTTGGATTGTCGAGCGCGCGGGTCGGAGTCTCCATTTCTACTTCCGGGGCCGGGGGCGGGGCCGGGGGTTCCGGGGGCGGGGGTTCCGGGGGCGGGGGAGAGCGATTCGACGAAGCTCTGTCCACGCTCGATCCGCTCGGCGGATAGAACGAGTGCGCTTCCAAGACCTGACGCAAGGCCACGACACGACGGCGCCGCCAGCCGCAGTGCATCGACGAGTGGAATGCCCGCGCGCAGGAGATCCGCGATCAGGAGCGACACGCGCGCGACCGCCATCCGACGCGTGACGAGTGGAACGCGACTCTGCAGCCGATCGCGCAGGTCTCCCATCAACGCCGACCAGCGACGGAAGTATCGAAGTCGTCCGAGCAGGACAGCCATCACCACGATCAGCACGGTGACCGCAATCACAGACCAGCCCCATCGCACGACGAAGCCACCGATCGCCATGACCGCGCTCGTCAACACAGGAGTCTCGATCCGGGAGCTCGTGAGCACGGCGGTGAGCTGCGGTAATGTGCGCAATGCAAGAAAGAGTGCGACCGCGACACCGACCATCGCCACGATCGCCGGATAGGTCAATGCACCGATCAGCTTCTGCGTGAGCTTCGCGCTCGACGCATTCCGATCCGCAAGCTCGCGCAGCGCCGGAGCGAGTCCGCCACCGGATTCGGCCGCGTCGATGAGCGCGACCTCGACCGGATCGAACCAGCCAGGATGCCTCCGGAGCGCCCCCGGAAGAGGCAGACCTGCGCGCAGATCCTCGCGAACGAGCATGAGCGTGCGTCTCAGGCGTGATGACAGATCGCGACCGCCATCGCTCGTCGTCAGCGTCTCGAACGCCTGCAGGAGCGGCACACCCGAGTCGAGCAGCATCGCGATCGCGTCAAGCGCATCGGCGCGGGCCTGGACCCGGCGACCGCGCAGCCATCCCTGGAACGCCGAGTCCGCTGGCACACGCGGAGGTGCATGGTCCTTGTGAGTTGCTGCAGCGCGCTCTGGAGACGAAGGACGATTCTCGACCGCCCGGACCGAGAGCACGCTCAGGCCCGCGGATCGCAGCGCCGCACGCGCCTCGGCTGCGCTCTCCGCAGACACCTCGCCGCGCCTGATCGAACCGCGCCGCCCCTTCACACGCAGCGCGGTCGCGACCTGGGGGACGGAGTCGTTCGCACTGCGGTCCGACTCGAGCGCTTCGTAGTGCCACAGCATCAGAGTGTCCCCAGAAGCACGCGCTCGACTTCCGCGGTGGTCGTCCGTCCTTCACGAACGAGGCGCTCGCCCTCCTGGATGAGCGAGCGCATGCCATCCTGTCGCGCCGTCATGCGAAGTTCCGCGAGTTCTGCACCGGCAGAGACGAGTTCGCGCAGTCGCTCGTTGACGAGAAGCAGTTCAAAGACTCCCGTCCGACCCCGCAGTCCCGTGCCAAGGCATTCCGTGCAACCGGAGCCGGAACATGGTGCATGAACGAGCCGCACCAGGCGCTGGGCGACCACCGCCGAGAGCGACGCGCCGATCAGGAATGGTTCGACACCGAGATCGATGAGTCGCGTGAGTGCGCTCGGTGCATCGTTGGTGTGCAGCGTCGAGAGAACGAGGTGACCCGTCAGGCTCGCCTGGATCGCGATGCGCGCGGTCTCCGTGTCGCGGATCTCGCCCACCATGACCACATCGGGGTCCTGGCGGAGGATGTGACGCAGGCCGGTCTCGAAGGTGATTCCCTTCCGGGGGTTCACCTGGGACTGGCTGACACTGAGGCCACTTGAAGCGAGCTCGTATTCGATCGGGTCCTCGATCGTCATCACATTGAGCTGCGATGTCGCGACCTGCTTGAGTGTGGCATAGAGCGTCGTGGTCTTGCCGGATCCGGTGGGCCCGGTCGAGAGGATGATGCCGTGTGCGCGCCGCGCACGCTCGAGGAACGGTGTCGCCACCTCGGGCGGCATGCCGAGCCCCTGGAGATCCTGTAGCTCGCGCGAGTGATCGAGAAGTCGCAGCACCACACGCTCGCCGTGACTCGTCGGCACCGTCGAGATCCGCAGGTCGATCACGCGTGTGCCGATCGTCACTGTCGCGCGGCCGTCCTGCGGAACACGGCGCTCCGCGATGTCCATCCTGCCCATCACCTTGATGCGGCTGGTGACCGAGAGCGCGACCCCCGGAGGGATGGACCGGACATCATGCAGCACACCATCGATCCGGTAGCGGACCTTGCATTGGTCGACGAGCGGTTGAAGATGGATGTCGCTCGCATCGCGACCGAGCGCTTCGAAGAGGATCGCGTCGACGAGTCGAACGAGTGAACCCTTGCCGTCGATGTTGAGTAGATCGCGATCGGCGGCCGCGAGCAGCGATTCCACTCCGCCGCCAGACGAGGGGTTGTCACCTGCTGAGGCATCGGTGCCAGTGCCGTGCCGCGTTGTCGAGTCATCCTCCGTTGCGGGTGTCGAGCGTCGTGCTTCCTCGAAGATGCGGTCGATCTCGCGCGCGATCCATTCCGCGTCGGCGACGCGCGTGCTGATCGGACGCCGAAGTCGAACCGAGATGTTGTGCAGCACCTCCGGCACTGGCGGGGGATCGCTGACAAGGAGCTCTTCAACTTCACCGCTCGCTTCTCCGGGGACGACGAGATGCCGCCGCGCGAAGTCGCGAGGGATCGAGCCCACGAACGATCGTGATTCACTTCCGGGGGTCATCGGATGACCCTGGGTTCGACGGCCGGTGCGTCGGAGTCGATCTTCGCGGCGATCGCGTCCTGCTCGGAGAGATACTTGAGATCCTCGAACGCGCCGTGGCGAAGCACATTCGCGCGGATGAAGACATAGAACTTCGACTTGTTGTCGCTCGTCACCCGGTTCTTGAAGAGTTCGCCGATCAGGGGGATGTCGCCCACGAACGGGATCTGCGAGACCGACTGCGCCTCGAACTCAAGCTCCAGTCCACCGACCGCGACCGTGTAGCCGTCAGGGATCGTGACGATGCTCTGCAGCGTGTTCTGCTGGCGCGGTGGCGGCAGCGACGGATTGCTCGAAGCGCCGACGAAGTTCGAGATCGCGACCGAGTAGTCGAGGATGAGATGGTCGCGCTCGGCGATCTGAGGGCGCACCTTGACCGTCGTACCTGCGTCCTGCGTGCCGCCGAACGATGTGGTTGCGACGGTGGTCGAGGCGTTCGTCGAGAGCACCGGCTGCTGAAGGAGCGATGTCAGTGTCGCGTCGGCGTTGTTCGTGACGAGCACCTTGGGGATGTTGAGCGCCTTCCCCTTGTTCACCTGTTCGAGCGCGTGGACAAGCACGCTGAAGTCACCTGGGCGGAGGACGACGCCCGTGAACCCCTGGAGCGCCGGCACATTCGCAGTCGGCGCAACCGCGGCCGTCGTCGTCGAGGTCGGCGCGGGGATCGGCGGCGCGATGCCGAAGAGTGACGACAGCGACCAGAGCGTGCTGCCGTTGATCTCCATCTTCGAGAGTTCGACGCCGAGCTCCATCGACTGGTTGTCGGTGAGCTGGACGAAGAGCACTTCAAGCATCACCTGCGGCTGCCTGAGATCGAGTGTCCTCAGGATCTGCTCGATCTGTGCGAGGACGCGCGGCTCGCCGACGACGATGATCGAGTTCGTGCCCTCGTCCGCAGTGATCGTGAGAACAGCTCCCGACCCGTCGCCCATGCCGGGGGACTGGCCGTGTCGAGTGGTGCGAACGGTTCCGCTGCCCGATGGTCTGGCTTCCGGTGGTGGCTGGAAGAGCGGTGTCGCGCCCTGAGGAAGCACATCGCGCTCGGTGCGCTGAGAGACCGCCTCAGGTGATGGCCTGCGCGGTTCGGCGAGTGTGAGATCCGTGTCCGAGGCGCCGAGCTGGCCGGTCGAGACGAGGTCGTTGAGAAGCGTCACGACCTCCTTCACCGGCCGGTTCTTCACGATGTAGGTGCGCATCTGCCGGCGACTTCCGGGGGGCGCCGAGTCGAGCCGTTCGATCACTCCGCGGATGGACTCATGCTCTGAAGGCGTTGCGGTCACGATGAGCGTGCCCGTGAAGTCGTCGACGACGATCTTCCACCTGTCCCCGGAACCCTTCGGTCCAGCGTCACGCGCGGTCTGGGCGAGGAGCGAACCCACTTCTCCGGGGGCGAAGTGGCGGGGCGTGTAAGTGCGTGTCTCGACAGGACTCCGTTGATCGAAGGTCGAAAGCATGCTCCGCCAGATCACGAGGTCTTCCGGGGGAGCCGTGACGATGATCGAACCGCCGTCCGGCGAGGCGATCAGTTTCCCCTTGAGCTTTCGGCCCGCGATCTCGTCCCGCCCGGCGACGGCACCTAAGACGAGCGCGATCAGCTCCGAAGGTCTGAGGTTCTCGACGGCGTATGTCGAGAAGACAACCTCGCCGAATGGGAGGTCGACGAGGCTCTTGATGTACTCCGCCTGCTCGATGCGCGAGCGGTAATCCGTGAGGAGAAGCAGCGGTCCGTCGCCAAGCTGGATGATCGAGCCGGACGGCTTCGAGAGCACATGCCTGATCGCCTCGATGAGCGCCTTGGGGTCTCGGTGCTCGGCTCGGAGGATCATCGTCGCGAAGCCCGAGAGATCGGGGTCGTCGCCTTCCCGATCAAGCCGCGCACTTCCGGGGGCGTCCGCCATCCTCACCACGCTCACCACTCGGGCACCAGGTCTCCGCACCGTCGCGAATCCGCGGGCCGCGAGCAGCTCATTGGTGAGCGCCCAGAGTTCATCGTTCGTGAGGTCACTTGAAACTCGAATCGTGACGGTTCCCTTGATTCCGGGGGCGTCGTACTCGATGTCGAGGTCGAGCCGCTTCGCCGCGAGGTCGACGAGGCGCGCGAGCTCCATCTCGCCGTTGAGTGTGATGCGGTCGGCGCGATCGGGTGCGCCCTGGCTGAGCGCGGACGAATGAACCAAGAGCAGGGTGCTGAGGGCACCAGTGATCAGGATCGCCGACACTCGTCGCCGACGGCACTTGCACAGGATCGTTGCCGGTCGACTCGCCTTTAGGAACATGGGATGACCCTCTCTCAGGCGACCGACTCGGCCTGATCACGGCGCCTAACGCCTCTGCTCGAGGATTGCGTCAGTTGCCTCCCGGCGCCGCAGCCGCCGCGAACGCTGTCTGAACGCTGCCAAGTCCACCGTCGAGGCTCGTTTGCGCGGCGACGACTGCCTCTTCGGCCCGGACGGCGGCAAGGAGCGCGGCGTGATCTTCCGAGAGGGTCGTGGACATCCTCGCCGCACGAGCTTCGGCAACAAGCGCCGACTGGATGTCGAGCCACGCCTCTGGCGAGCGCTCGACGACGGTGAACGAGGTCGGCACATTGTGAACAAAGGCGGTCGTGGCATGAGCCAGGCGGGTCTTCACCTCGGAGCCGAGTCCGCTTGTGGCGGCATCGAAGAGCGCCGCTCTCGCGGCTGCTCGTGCCGTCAGCGCCGTTTCGTAGGCTGCCTGTGCGGCGGCGACTGTGGCAGGAGATTGACTGGTCGCGAAGGGCCCGCGCGCCGCCTCTTGCGCCGCGGTCAATGCGGCACCGGCACTTGATGCGGACTCGTCCGCGCCTTCGAGCGCGGCGACAAGCGTCGCGCTGTCGGCGAGGTTGGCGAGGATTCCGGTGGCCTGCGTACCGTTGACCCCGGCGGCGGCCAAGACCTCCGGCAAGAAGCCGAGCCGTGCTGCAACATCGAGTGTCGCGACAGCCAGCGGCGTTGGGGGTGGAGGGGGGGCCTGTTGGACATTGATCAGTGCGAGCGAAGTGAACGCACCGGACGCGATCGCGATCGCTCCGACCAAGAGAAGCTTCGGCATGGATCGATCCTCCAGAATGGGGCCACGAAACGAGCGTCCGCGCCGCCGCCGAGGCCGCGCGACAACTGCCCCTTGATGGTACCGGGCGGCGCAAAGGCGAAGCCATCGGATCAATTCGTCCACCGTTCATCCACACGACCATCGCGCCCCGATTGACTCTAGCGCGTCGAGGTTGTAATTAGTCAAGTGGGAAGTTCTGTGGGGTCCGGACGGCGCGTGGGAGAAGTCGTCGCCTCGGTGCCCGGGTGTTTGACTTGCGACCCCCAGAGGGTCGGCGCGATAGTTGTCCGTTCCTTGTGGATACGACATTCGAGAGGCGGCATCAGATGACAATGTGTCAGTTCGCGGGACGTCGATCGAGGGCAATTGGTGTCGTCCTCGCCTGCTCCTTTGGGCTAACGGTGAAGGCTCAGGTCCTTGAACCTGTCCTGCCATGCACTGATCCCGAAGACGCGCAGGAGACCATCGAGGAGCATTGTGTTGTTGGCCTCACCTGGGTGCCGACCACGCTGCCTGGCCTGGACGCAAGCTGGTTCTGGTGCATGCCACCGGCGGGCGAGCTCATTGCTGCGCCACTCTCGACGCCCACTGCGTTCAAGGAGCGTCTTCATCAGGAGTTGTGCGTTGGATTGGGTGTTTGCCAGAGCTGCTGGCCACCGTCGATGCGGACTGACGACGGTCTCGCTCAGGTCTACAAGTGGTGGATGGTCAACGCGCTCGTCACTCTGACCATTGAGGAGAACTCGGACTGTACGGGGTTGACCGAGCTTTTCAATCTCGCCGACTCTGTGGATGGTCCGGACTTGGGGGCGGTGGCAAGCGCGACGGGAATCACCGTCCCGACCCTCAGGGTCGAGCTCGCGGCGGCTTGGTTCGAGCAGCATGGCGCCGCGTGGGCGACGAGCGCGGGAGGGAGCTTCTGCACTGAAGTGAGCGCGTGTCTTCCGGGCGTGCTCGGCTTCACGCCGACGGCGGCGCAGTTCACGTCGGTTACCGCGAGCGTTGCGGGGTCGATCGGCTCATGTGGGTATTGCGGGAACCCAGGCGGTGGCGCGTCGGATCGCTGGGGTGACGTGGAGGCTGGCGATCAGGACGGAGACGGCGTTTCGTGGGGATGCACCGACCTCAGCAGTCTGCTGACGAGTTCGCTCGCGTGCTATCCGCCGCCCGGCGAGGCCGGTGCGATGACGCGGGACGATGTGATCGCGCTTACTGCTGAGTACATTGCCGCCGCCGATGCGGCTGGTCCACCGATGCGCTGCACCGCATTGGTCGGCTGTCTTGAAGAGTGGTTGGTCGAGGCCATGCCCTCGGGCGGTCCGCTCCTTCAGGCCGAGCTCCTGCTTCTGCTCTCCGCCGGCGACGACTGTGACATCATCCTGAATCCGTTCCCGCCGGACTTCATCGAGGATCCGGAGGGTGCCGCGTATGGCCTCTGGGACGAGGGTGCTTGTGGCTTCTGCGGCGTTGGTCCAGGACCGCTTGAAGCGCTCCGAACGCTCACCTGCAACAACCCCGATCTCTGGATCATGCCGGTCGATCTGCGATACGGCCACAAGGTCGAGCGGGAGACGGATCTTGCCCTCGCGCTGAGCAGTGGAAGCTACGCACTCACGCGAACCTACCGAAGTGAGCCCGGATGGACGCCGGAGCCGTTGAGCGGCGAGAAGTGGTCGCTGTCGGCGTTTGCCCGCGCGAAGGAGACTGGGACCACGGTGCAGTTCGGCTCGAACACCGGTCTCCAGGCGATGGCACCGATCTCGACCACGACCGGTCCTCTCGCGACGGTCGATGGCACGCCGCTCCTCCTCGCCGGACGGACGCACCAGACTGTGCAGGCCACCCAGCTCTGCGTCGGTGATCGCGTCGTTCCAACCTATCGAGTCCGCGAGCCGGGCGGCTGGGAGATCGACTACTACCGAATGAAGCGCTCGACCGAGGAGCCGAGCGAGGCTCTCGAGGAATGCGCGGAAGATGTCGAGGAGCCCGATGACGCGCTCGTGGGTCTGCCGGTCCGTTGGGCTGACGAGTATGGCAATGCGCGGCATTTCGAGTACATCGTGTTCCCCACCAGCGAGGCCCCGGTGGCGCGGTTGAGCCGGATCGTGTTCACGCCTGCCGGCGGCGTCGCTCCGGATGACATCGAGGCGGAAGTGCGCTTCGTCTGGATCCTCGACCAGGCATCAGCGGACCTCGGTCGTCTGCGAAGTGTCGTGGCGCTGCGGTGGACCGGCGGCGAGTCGTCGACGGCGGTGCCGATCGCGCGAACGGACTACCTCTACTTCGACGATGTCATCGGCGCGAGTCCCGACTTGGGTTCGAGCGGCGACCTCGTGCAGGTGACGCGCTCCGAGCGCATCGATCCGGCCCCAGGAGCTTCTTCTGACGAGCCGGTCTGGTACAGGCGGATCACCCAGTACCGCTATCACGGCGGCACTGGCGCCTCCAGTGGCGTCAACTTCGGCGAGCGCGACTTCACATGGGTCGGCGCTGCGCACCAGCTCAAGATGGTGATCGGTCCGCAGCAGATCGAGTATCTCGCGGCGCGCTCGGGACTCGGCGCACCCTCGACGCGCCTCGAACTGGCTGCGGCAGGAATTCTCACCCAGCCTGATGACGGTGACGCGATCGAGAGCGAGCTCGTACTCATCGTCGACCTTGCGTCGAAGATCATCGAAGCGTACGAGCCAAGCGGGGAGCGGCGCGTACTCGTCGAGTACTCGCAGAGCTCCTGTGGATGTTCGGTCGCCTCGGGGACGACGCAGCCGATGAGGTACATCTTCGACTACTGGAGCTACGGCGAACCCGTCGACCTCTGGACGACGCGGGTGCGCGAGGAGTACTTCGACTCGGGGATGAGCACCTGGCTCGTCAATCGCACGACCTACATTGACATGGCACAAGTCGGCCCGGCGCCGTCGGGTTCTGGCACGACGCCAACCTCGATCATTCGGCACGCGGTCATCGTCGACTCGGATGCCTGGGTGACCGCGATTGAGTACGACAGCGCCACGGGCCTGCCTGAACTGGCCTATCTGCCTTCCAATCTCCCGACCTACACGCCGGGCACCGACTCGACCGCGCCGAGCTACACCGTTGGCACCACGGGGATGGCACAGGCGTTCACCTACAACGGAGCCAAGCGCCGCACTCAGCATCGACTGGTGGATGTTGCCGAGGACGAGAGCTACATCGTCACGCGGACAACCTGGGGCGACGACTCACCCGTGCCCTCATGGCTGCCGGTGAAGATAGAGCGATTCCGGGTGGAGACGACGGACTCCAACCCGACTCCCGGGGCCGACGACGTCGAAATCACCGAACTCGCGTACCAGTTCCACGACGGTACGACCACAATCTCGGTGGTCGAGACGAAGACCGAATGGGACGGCGCCGCGTTCAACGGGCCGTCCACGGACTTCGTGTACACGCACGAGCTGTTCGATGCGCAGGGGCGGCGTGTCTGGAGCCGCGCTGCCGATGGGGCACTCACGAGGCGCGAGTTCTCCGCACGCACCGGTGGTGTGACGCTCGTCGAACGCAACGCCGAACCGCCGGGTTCATGGGACGCGGCATGGAACACCGGCAGCCTCAACGGCAGCTTCACCGGCCTCAACACCTCGGGCGGGTCGCTGACCACGGAGATGTCCTATGACCTTGTCGGTCGACTTCAGAGCCAGACATCATCGGCGGGCGTCACGAGCTATGTTCGGCGGGAGCTCCGCGAGTGCGGCGATCATCCAGGACTCGAGTACCTGGCGGTCATTTCCCTGCCGCCGGAACTGGGCGAGGACGACCACACCGGACCGGCATCCATTGCATGGGTCGATGCGTCCGGCGCCTCGATGGCGTCATGGCAATGCGCGATCTCCGGTGAGTACGAGCTTGGTTCCGGGGATGAACCGTGGCCGCAGGCGGTCACCAACTACTCAATCCATCTGAGCACCGAGTCCCTCCTGGCGCGATCGAGTGTTGTACGGAACATCGCTGGGCAGGTGACGAGCACCACATCGTGGAACGCGCCATCGGGGCACGGGCCCGATGGCGGCAAGGCAACGACGCGGTTCGCCCACGACTTCCTCGGTCGCCACGGAGTCACGATCAGCGCCGTCGGCACGGCAACGCGGCAGACATTCGACGCGTTTGGACGCGTTGTCGCGACCGAGATCGGACTCGCGCATCCGACGAATCACACCCCGCTTGAGTGGACCATGTCCGTCGTCGCTGAGTACGAGTTTGATGCCGGCGGGGTGGGCAACGGGCTCCTGACGAGCACGACTGCGCATGTCGACGGCTCGACGACACGCGTCACGAACCACACCTACGACTGGCGCGACCGATTGGTGATGACGGAGAACCCGCTCGCTCCGCACTCGGCGCAGCTCTATGACAACCTCGATCGCGTGGTCGCGTCGGCGACTTTCTCCACGCTCCCCGGAAGCGTGCCCTCGAGCTTCGACGGCGCCGATGCGACGCGCGTCTCGCTCCAGCGTACCACCTACACGCAGCGCGGGCTCGTCGCGCGGAGCGAGGTGGCGATCGACCCGACCGAGGACGACGCCGGCCAGGCGTTCCTCTCGACGAACCAGTGGTATGACGAGGTCGGCCGCACGGTCGGCGTCTGGGCCCCGAACTCACCCGGAAGGAAGACCACCTTCGACGGCCTCGGACGCGCGACGGCCGAGTACCTCACCGACCGCGGCGGCGATGTGTCTCCAGGTGCTGGCAGCCATGCCGATGTCTGGAGCGACTCGACGCGCGCATCGGTCCTCTCCGACGACAAGGTGCTTGACCAGACCGAGTATCGCTACATCACCGCGAATGGCCCGCGGAAGGGCCTTCTTGACCTCGTCAGACATCGCGAGCGCATCCACGACACGAGCGCGACCGGCGCCCTCGGATCTTCGACCGCGGTGACATCGTTCCGGGGACTCTTCTATGACATCGCCTCGCGGGTCACGCATTCCGTGGACTACGGCACGAACGACACCACGAACCACCAGTTCGTGAGTGGCACCTCCGACCCGACGATCACCCAGGGCTCGCCGCCCGCAAACGGTCCGAACGCGCTCGTGACCCAGACGATCTACGACCCCTTCCGAGGTCTTGCAACGACGACCGTGCGCCCCGGCGGCCGCATCGATCGGACAATCGTCGACGCGCTCGGCCGCTCGATCGCGACGGTCGAGAACGAGGTCGGAGATCCCGTGACGCTCGCATGGAACTCGGGATCGCAGAGCTGGACGGTCTCGAACGCGAGCGAGGAGAACGACGAAGATCGCGTCACCACCTTCGTCCACAACGGCATCGGCCAGCTCGTGAAGATGACGGCCATCGCGAACGGAGAGACGACGGGCGGCGTGGATCAGGTGACCGAGTACATCCACGGCGTCTCGAACGACCCCGAGGGACCGGACCCGTTCGTCTCGTCGTCGATTTTCTCGAACGACCTGCTGCTCAAGATCATCTACCCGCCCGGCGAAGGGAGCTCGACCCTGGCGACCCGCACCGTCTTCTACGGCTACAACCGCCAGGGCGAGATCGTGGCCATGGTCGACCAGAACGAGACGCTGCACGAGTACGAGCGTGACGCGCTCGGCCGCATGACGCGCGACACCGCGACCGCGACCGCCTCGAACATCGATGCCACGATCGATCGGATCGATCTGAGCTTCGACTCCGCCGGCCGACTCTCGAAGGTCACCTCGCTCGAGTCGGCAGGACCAACCGTTCGGAACGAGGTCGAGTTCGGCTACACCCCGCTCGGCCAGGTCGAGAAGGTCTATCAGCACTCCAAGGGCGCCGTCTCCTACGACGGCGGCGGCCTGCCGACCGGCGACACGCGGCTCGTGGGCTACGAGTATGCCAACGCAGAGATCGGTTCAAGCTCGACCGGCAACTTCTCCCGCCAGACGGGACTGGCCTATCCTCGCAAGGTGAACTCCTCGGGCCACGACCCGGAAGTGCTCGAATACGCCTTCGGCACCTCGGGCGGCACGGACGACCGCATCAGCCGCGTGAACCAGTTCAAGTTCAACCTGACAAGCAGCACGAACACCTCGATGGTGAACTACGCCTTCGTGGGCGTGGGCCGGACGATCCTGGTCGACCTCGACCAACCCGATGTGCAGCTCGACTTCACGCTCTCGCTCGACGGCAAGCGCCGCACGGTGGGATACACCACGCAGACGCAGGGTTTCTATCCCGGCTTCGACCAGTTCGGTCGGCTTGCGCTCCAGACCTGGGCCGACGGCGGGTTGACGAGCGCATCGAGTCTGCCGACGAAGCCGCAGATCGTGGCCCTCCAATATGGCTACGACGACCGCGGCAACAGGACGGCCGTCCTCGATGTCCGCAGGGGCAACCTGTGGAACCGGAGCCACACCTACACGAACGACGGGCTCGACCGTCTGAAGAAGGCGCGTCGGAACACCTGGGCGAACCTCATCTCGGGCTCGCCTGTGGACGGAGTCGGCACGCAGTCGTGGGATCTCGATCTGCTCGGCAACTGGAACGAGTTCCAATCCTGGGCCCCAGGAAGCCCACCCGCGCCTGAGACGGAAACCCGCACGCACAACGCCGTGAACGAACTGCTCACGCGCACGCTCCCGAACTCAGGTCCCGAACACACGCTCGGCTACGACGCCGCGGGGAACATGGCCACCGACGCGGTCACCAGTGGAAACACAACGATCTACACGCACGATGCGTGGAACCGCCTGGTCAAGGTCGAGGTGGACGACGGAACCACCGTCGTCACGAAGCTCGAGCAGGAGTTCAACGGGCTCACCTGGCGCACACTCAAGCGCGAGGACACCCCCGGCAGCGGCGCCGGCCTCGACGAAGAGCGGACCTACGCCTACACCGCAAGCTGGCAACTCCTCGAGGAGCGGGTCGATGCGGATTACTCGGGCGATCCGGGACTCGACAAGCGCGTGCAGTACGCCTGGGGCCTGCGGTACATTGACGACTGCCTGATGCACCGCGCCGACCTGAACAACGACGGCGACTACGCGGATTCCGGGGAGAACACCTGGTACCACATGACGGACGGGATGTTCTCGACGGTGGCGGTGCTGAATCGCACTGCCACCTTGGTCGAGCGCGTGAGCTACGACAGCTACGGCCAGGCGAGGCACCATCGCCCAGGCGATGTGAACGGCGACGGGAACTCGGGGTTCACCGACTCGGCGCTCGTCGGCACCATCATCGTCGCCAACGGCGGCACTCCCGTGCCGATCACCTCGAGTCTCTACCGCGCCGAGGCGGACCTGAACCGCGACGGCACGATCAACTCAAGCGATCGCACGCTCGCGGGAGTGTCGGCCAGCGCACTCGCAAGCGGCTTGATCTCGAACTCAGGCACCGGCGGCCCCGACAACTCGATCGGCTGGGACGGGTATGTGTTCAATCCGGCGGTGGGTGACTATCTCGTTAGGCACCGCACCTATGGTCCGGACCTCGGCAGGTGGAGGGAGAGGGATCCGATTGGGTACTCGCACGACCTCTCTCTATATAGCTATTGCCTGGGGAGGCCGATATGGTTCACCGATTCGCGTGGCCTGGCACCAGATCAGTATGGGTTGCGGCGGGATGACGCTGACTGCACGGATTGCGCCAATGGACTCAGACTCAACGAGTGCTATTGCGTCCCACAAACGACTACGCTGACGCCGGTTGGCCGCGATCCAGTTGAGTACACCAAGCTGATGAGTAGGGCAAATGACTGGATTGAGTTCATTGGTGTTGTGCAAGCAGTTGGAACAGGAGTGCAAGTCGGTAACGCGATGGGCGGCATCTCTTCATGGGCTCTCCGCCGATTCCTGAGGCGTCAAGCGGAGCACTTCTGGACGGATGCTGCGGGTCTCGCGACTCTGAGCAGTTTCTACATGAGCCCCTATGACCTGGAGGGGCTGCTCGCGTCCACGGCTCGGTCGGCTACCCGTAGAATCGGCAGTTTGCATGCGGCGGTTGAGATGAGATGCTGCCGTCAGCGGGGCATGATCTGGAAAACAAGCGTGACAGAGGCAATAGTGAAGTGGTATGGCTGCGTCAGCCCCGACTTTGGAAAGAACTTCTGGTCAGTGCAGGATATCTCACAGAGTCAGATATACGACTGCATCGACGCCGCGGTGGAACGGTGCGACCAAGACGCACGGAGGCAAGGACGCAAGGACCATGAGGCGTAGTGGACGAAATCTCCACTCGGCTGTTTCGGGCCGAGATTGGGCGGTAGTGGTAACAGCCGCTATAGCCGTTCTTTCCTGCTGGACTTTGGCGATCTCGAGTCCTTCTGTCGTATTGCTCGAGCGCCACACAATGTCGAGCGACGCGCTGGCGTGGATGAAGTGTGCGGTCGAGTCCTGCGACGAACGCCTGCTGATTGACGCACTTAACTGCGCCTCGCCAGAGGAGATCAAAGAGAGTTCCTGGTTGTTCTACGAGTGCATTCGCGCGAAGTGGCCGGAGGGTGTGCGAGCGTTGGCGGACGCTGGTGTTCCCACAACGCGTGCGATGGACTCGCTTCACACCCCACTGTCCTACGCCGCTCGCCAGAGCGACATCAAGAGTCTCGGTTGGCTGCTCGCAGCAGGCGCAGATCCGAACGGAAGTGTCGAGGACGGAGTCGAGGAGCTGTCAGTTCTTAGTAGTGCCATGGGGCAGCCACTGGAGAGCCAATTGGTCAGCTTGCTCTTGGCTGCGGGTTCCGACCCCAGCGACCCTCGGCAGAGGGGTCATCTTCTCCTCGGGCGTGCGTGGTCGGGGGAGACCGTGCGGCTCTTGATCTCAAATGGCGTCACGCTGGGCCGCGATGGGGAGCCGATCGACGGCAAAGGTGGTATGACAATCTCGGCGCTCCAAGAACTTGTGCGTCAAGGTGTCAGTCCACATGATCTCGGAAGGGACGGAAAGTCGCTAGTGGAACGACTGCGTGTGAGGGTGGAACGCCTCAGTCGTTTGGGTGATAGGGAGAGCGTGTTTCGAGAAAGCGTGTTTGTTGACTACTTGGAAGGCAGACGGCCGTGCGAACAGGATGTGGTGCCGCAGGGTGCCTCTCCGAAGTTGGCGGCACCCGAGGATTGGGTGCGCGCAGCGATTGACGCAAGGGATCCAGAGCTTCTCAGTAGCGCCCTAGCGTGCATTTGCATGCCGCCACCACCGAAGATTGGGCGCGCGTTCGCAGTGCAAGCGGTCGAGGTCGATTGGCCGGTTGGAATCCGCATGCTCGCGGAAAGGGGTGTACCGGTAAGGCATGATTCAGCAATCGCCGCTGCGATCAGGCTTGATCGCGCAGAATGCCTACGGATCCTCTTGGATACGCCGAGTGAGATTGCTGACCAAGCCTCTCTCGTGCGGATGCTCCAGAACCTCGCGATCGACCGAGCCGGAGGCCACAAAGTCACCGCGATTCTGCTGGAATTTTGGCAGCAGCGCTCCGATGTTCCACCGCGTCCACTGCTTTTGGACTGGTTTGACCGGGCGGTCGATTCGCGCGTCGCACAACTGTTGTTGTCGGCGATGCTGCAGAGCGCGGCGGATTGGGAGGGCATTGAATGGCCGTCTCATGTCCGGTCGGCGGTCCATCGGGGGCCATCGTTTGTGAGGCTCCTGAAGGAGTTGTCTGCCAACGAGCATGCCGCAGCCCTGAGGGCGGAGCTCGACCGCGCCGCTACCGAGGAGGCTCGCCAACAGCGTCTGCAACCGCGAAGTAACGATGGAGGCAAGTCAACGCGCCAACTGGGAGTTGACGCACTTCTCGGGTTCGGACCCTGTCGAGTGAGCAAGTGACGCTGTCATGCTGTCAGCGTCAACTCGCGCGCGAAACTGACCCGTTCGTCTCGTCGTCGATTTTCTCGAACGACCTGCTGCTCAAGATCATCTACCCGCCCGGCGAAGGGAGCTCGACCCTGGCGACCCGCACCGTCTTCTACGGCTACAACCGCCAGGGCGAGATCGTGGCCATGGTCGACCAGAACGAGACGCTGCACGAGTACGAGCGTGACGCGCTCGGCCGCATGACGCGCGACACCGCGACCGCGACCGCCTCGAACATCGATGCCACGATCGATCGGATCGATCTGAGCTTCGACTCCGCCGGCCGACTCTCGAAGGTCACCTCGCTCGAGTCGGCAGGACCAACCGTTCGGAACGAGGTCGAGTTCGGCTACACCCCGCTCGGCCAGGTCGAGAAGGTCTATCAGCACTCCAAGGGCGCCGTCTCCTACGACGGCGGCGGCCTGCCGACCGGCGACACGCGGCTCGTGGGCTACGAGTATGCCAACGCAGAGATCGGTTCAAGCTCGACCGGCAACTTCTCCCGCCAGACGGGACTGGCCTATCCTCGCAAGGTGAACTCCTCGGGCCACGACCCGGAAGTGCTCGAATACGCCTTCGGCACCTCGGGCGGCACGGACGACCGCATCAGCCGCGTGAACCAGTTCAAGTTCAACCTGACAAGCAGCACGAACACCTCGATGGTGAACTACGCCTTCGTGGGCGTGGGCCGGACGATCCTGGTCGACCTCGACCAACCCGATGTGCAGCTCGACTTCACGCTCTCGCTCGACGGCAAGCGCCGCACGGTGGGATACACCACGCAGACGCAGGGTTTCTATCCCGGCTTCGACCAGTTCGGTCGGCTTGCGCTCCAGACCTGGGCCGACGGCGGGTTGACGAGCGCATCGAGTCTGCCGACGAAGCCGCAGATCGTGGCCCTCCAATATGGCTACGACGACCGCGGCAACAGGACGGCCGTCCTCGATGTCCGCAGGGGCAACCTGTGGAACCGGAGCCACACCTACACGAACGACGGGCTCGACCGTCTGAAGAAGGCGCGTCGGAACACCTGGGCGAACCTCATCTCGGGCTCGCCTGTGGACGGAGTCGGCACGCAGTCGTGGGATCTCGATCTGCTCGGCAACTGGAACGAGTTCCAATCCTGGGCCCCAGGAAGCCCACCCGCGCCTGAGACGGAAACCCGCACGCACAACGCCGTGAACGAACTGCTCACGCGCACGCTCCCGAACTCAGGTCCCGAACACACGCTCGGCTACGACGCCGCGGGGAACATGGCCACCGACGCGGTCACCAGTGGAAACACAACGATCTACACGCACGATGCGTGGAACCGCCTGGTCAAGGTCGAGGTGGACGACGGAACCACCGTCGTCACGAAGCTCGAGCAGGAGTTCAACGGCTTGACTTGGCGCACGCTCAAGCGCGAGGACACCAATCTTGACGGCACTCTGGACGAGGAGCGCGTCTTCGCCTATTCCGCAAGCTGGCAGCTTCTCGAGGAGCGGGTGGACAAGGAGTACATCTCGAGTCCCGGCCTGAACAAGCGCGTGCAGTATGTCTGGGGCCTGCGGTACATTGACGACTGCCTGATGCACCGCGCGGACCTGAACAACGACGGCGACTACACCGACTCGAACGAGAACACCTGGTACCACATGACGGACGGGATGTTCTCGAGCGTGGCGGTGCTGAATCGCACTGCCACCTTGGTCGAGCGCGTGAGCTACGACAGCTACGGCCAGGCGAGGCACCACCGCCCAGGCGATGTGAACGGCGACGGGAACTCGGGGTTCACCGACTCGGCGCTCGTCGGCAACATCATCGTCGCCAACGGCGGCACTCCCGTGCCGATCACCTCGAGTCTCTACCGCGCCGAGGCGGACCTGAACCGCGACGGCACGATCAACTCAAGCGATCGCACGCTCGCGGGAGTGTCGGCCAGCTCGCTCGCAAGCGGCTTGATCTCGAACTCAGGCACCGGCGGCCCCGACAACTCGATCGGCTGGGATGGGTATGTGTTCAACCCGGCGACGGGGGATTACATCTCTCGATATCGCACTTACCTTACGCAGGTAGGACGTTGGGACCGGCGCGATCCGGTTTCCATCTACATTGTGGGCTCTCTTTATGAAGCAATGGCTTCGGACACCACACGCTTGCTAGATCCGATGGGATTGTGCTCGATCTGTCCAGACTGTGACCACCCAACACCGCCAATCAAGGACTTCAACTGTGCTGGCTTCGCGTTCAAGTGCTATGAGAATCTGCACGAAACCCCTGCACGGGAGCGTCTCAAGCTTGCAAATGGACGTGAGCTTGCAAGTTGCAATGACAGGTGCGACCCAGGTCAAACAAAGTGCTGGATGTGGGCGGTCAGCGTGCAAGTCTGCCAAAAGCTCCAGTTGCTCCATGGAGGTGAGGTGGTGACAGTGTGCTTCAAATGCGTACCGCACTCAACAACGTACCATGTCGTGTGCGGCCAGTCGGGTCCCGATGGATCAGACCCGGCAGGATGTCCTTCGAAGTGGGGAGAGGCTCCCATCGACACTGACCCAGAAGGCAATCCTGTTCTCAAACCTGGGCGCGAGTGGGGTACTCGACCCGATGAACACCTTGACGAGCAGTGTGTGCGATTCATCTTTGGTCAACCAATCTGCACGTGCTCAGACGGGTCCTTGCTATGCAAGAAGGAGAAGGACCTGCCACCTACGCACATCCCAGATCCGACGAATCCTCGGCAGAGAAAGAGAAATCCCGACCGGCCGCTCTACATTCCAGAACCCCTTCCTGTACCGGGAGCACGCCCGTGAAGTCTATAGCGAGTTTCCGATGAGGGAACCCAAGCGCCCGAGTCGCGCGATAATGCTCCGCGCGGCCTTCGGCGTCGCGACACTGGTGTGTTCAGTCCTATGGATTGCCAGCGCATGGTGGTCGATCAGACTGACGCTGGGCTACGGCTGGAGAGCGGTATGGACGAATGGGTTGTTCATCACTTCTCGCTACCATGCAAATCGCCCGCACAACGGAATCGGAGTCGCCGTTACTGGCGTTGGCATCAATGCGGCCGATCAGAGGCTTGAGGACGGCGTGTTTCTGTGGTGGCCGCCTCCAACAAGCTCAGATGCTCAGTGGTTCGCATCAATCGCAGGCTGGACTCCTGCACTTGGCTTGGGAGTGAGCGCCATTGCCTTGGAAATTTGTCTGGCGAGACGCCGTAAGCAATCATGCGTGGGAGCTATCTGTGCGCGCTGCGGATACTCGATCAAAGGACTGTGCGAAGGATCGACCTGTCCTGAATGCGGGAAGCCGACTCTGAGGTGACGATATGCCTGCAGTTGTCAACTCGCGCGTAGAACTGACCCACTGCCGAGCACTGAGATCCGGCCTAATCCGGTCCGATCTGTCACGATGCGGACCCTTCCCTCTTGGTATCACGATCACTCCGGCGATCCCCACCGCACGGTCAGGATCGATTGGGATGGCAGAGCGGTAAAGCGCCGGAGAGACATTTCGCATTCTGTCA
>JAHBWY010000012.1 GCA_019636735.1 Phycisphaeraceae bacterium | reverse complement strand
CTTCGATTCCGCTTGCCGCGGTGCCAGCGCCTCAGCATCCCCACGCGGCCCCGAGGTCGACCTGTTCGGAGTCGACCGCTTCGCATGGTGGATCGGGCCGTGCGCTTGGCATGGTTGCCAACCGCGTGAAGCTCGGAACCTCAACCGCCTGCGATGCTGACGAATCCTGTCGTGACGGTCCTGCCGCGTGCGCCATCTGTGTCGGCGCGGCGCCACCCTCCGGCCGACGCCAACGATCAGAGGTCGCCCTTGAACGAGCCGACGAGCGGCTCGACCAGATCACTGAGCGTGATCACCCCAACAGGCCCCCCTTTCGGAGAACCCACGACCGCCAGCTTCGCGCGCTCACGCCGCAGCACTTCAAGCGCCTCGAGCAGCCGTGTGCCGGGATCGACCCAGCACGCGTTGTGGACCACTTCACCCAGCGATCGCTCCGGAGCCGTCAGCAGGTCGAGCGCCGCCACGACGCCGATCACACGACCATCGGAACCCACCACGGGATAGCGACTGAAACCGTCACCCCGCACGGTCACATGACGCACCGGTTGATCGAGGTTCGCTCGAATGACCGATGCGCGCCGCCACGGAATCATCCGCTCCGCGACCGTTCGGCCAGCGACGCCCATCACGCGTTCAGCCAGCGACACCTGCTCTTCGCTGAGGGCCCCTGAACCGACGCCCTCTTCGAAGATGCGCGCGAGGCGCTGACGAGAAGTCAGTGGCGCGTCAGGCTCGGCACCGAGGAGCCGCAGGACGGCCGTCGAGGTCCCCTGCACGAGTGGAACAAGGCCGCACCAGGTCAACAGCAAGCGTGCGGCGCGAAGGCCTGGCGCCAGCGCCTGAGTCGCGCGATCGGCCGATCGTCGGAAGAGGTCCTTGGGAATCACCTCTCCGAAGATGAAGAGGATGGGCACCACGATCATGGTGTTGACCACGACGGCACCGAAAGGTCCAAGGCCCACGCCATGCAGCACACGCGAGATTCCAATCGCCACGAAGTCATTCGCGATGGTGTTGGCGATCAAGAGGGCCGCGAGGAGTCGATTGGGGTGATCCATCTCGTCGCGCAGGATCCGCGCCCGACGCTGCCCTTCCGCGACTCGAAGCGCGAGCCGGACTCGATTCGTGGTGTAGATCCCCGTCTCTATGCCCGAGCAGAGCGCCGAGAGAAGCACGCCCAGCGCGATCAGCAGCGTGAAGAAGAGCGCCACCTCCAAGGTCATGGCTCGCTCTCCGGTGCGCGATCAACGATGAGCTCGCGGATTCGGCCTCGCTGCACAAAGGCCACCTCGACGGTCATCCCATCGATCACGACGCGATTGCCCTGTCGCGGCTCATGGCCGAGTTGTTCGAGGGTGACGCCTCCCGCCGTTGCCGGTGCGTCGGGCCCGAGGACGAGGCCGAAGACCCGTGCAAACTCGACGGCCGGCATCTCGCCGCTGACGCGCCAGCGACCATCGGCCGTCGGTTGCGGCGGTGGAATCGGCGCCTCACCGGGAGCCTGGATGTCTCCGACAATCTCTTCGACCGCGTCTTCCAGGGAGACCACACCCTCAGTGCCGCCGAACTCATCGACCACGACGGCGATCTGTCGGCCTCGTTGCCTGAAGAGATCGAGGAGCTGTTGCACGGTGGCCACCTCGGGCACCACCAGGGCGGGGCGGCAGTGGTCGGCCAGCGGTGTGCGGTCGCCTCTTGGATCAAGGAGAAAGCTTCGTACATTGAGAAAGCCCTCGATGTCATCGAAGTCACCGCGATGGACGACCAGTCGCGTCAAACCTGCGCGTCCCGCGACGGTCGCGACCAATGATCGACTCGCCTGCACAGGGACAGCCACGAGATCGACGCGTGGCGTCATGACATCGCGAACACGCAGGGCGCCGAGGCGAACCACGCGGGCGAGCACGCCTCGGCCCCGTTCATCGACCAGTCCGCTCCGGCTCGCCGACTCGAGCGCTTCATCGATCTCGCCGACGCTGAGACCGCTCGCTTCTCCGCCGCCAATGAGCCGCGCGGCCGGCGTAACGACGGTCCGGTCGAGCAGTATCCGCACCGGAGCAAGGAGCAGGTGCACCGGCCGAATCAGCGTCACGCAGACGCCCACCAGGCGCCGGCGAGCTGCATTGGCCGCAAGCTTCGGAAGGATCTCACCCAGCAGAATGAGCATGATCAGCGTGATAATCGAGGCGAGCGTGCTCACGACCCAGCTTTCGCTCACCCGGATCAACATCACGCTGGTCGTGACGAAGTAGAGCGTGTTCACCGTCATGTTCACCAGCAGGATGGTGATGAGGAGTTGACGCGGATCGAGCAGCAGGTGATCGACGATGGCGGCCACGCTCGCCCGCTCCCGGCGAAGCCAAAGTCGATCGCTCTGTGAGAGTCCAAAGAGCACCGTCTCCGAGCAGCTGAAGATCGCGCTGCAGACGAGGAGCGGAAGGAGGGCCGTCGCCAGAATCCAGTCCGTGGGTGTCACCGGTCGAACTCCCCGCCGCGCGGCGCTTCGAGCAGTCGTGACAGCTGGCGAAGCTCGGTCAGCAGGAGCGCCGCACGCGGGCCATCGGCAATCGCGGTGCGTCGGACTGACGCAGCACCGCCGAGCCCCTGGTGGCCGGGCACCTTTCCTGAGTCTCGCGCCGCATGCGCGTGACCGGCTGACGACTCTCCGCGCGCTGGCAATCCACCGCCGCGCACCGGCTCTTCTCTCGCAGCATGCGCGTGACCGGCTGACGGCTCTCCGCGAGTCGGCGGCTCGGCGCCTGTCTCGGCCCCCCCCTCTCTTGCAACGAATTCTCCATCGATGGCCTCGGCGAGTTCGGCAAGCACCTCGTCGCGGCGCGCTTCAACCGGTGCCCGCGCCGCAGCGAGCGGCGCTTCACCCTCGGCGCGCGCCGATTCGATCGCCTCCTGCCACTCGAGGCTCTGCATCAGGAGCGCCGGAGGCGCCGGAGGCGCTGGATCAATGCCCGCCTGGCGAAGGAGGATCGCCGCCCGCTCGATCGGATTGCGAAGCACCCTGGCGGCCGCGCTGATGAGCGCCGACTCCCGCAGGTCATTGGCCCGCTGCATCGCGTCGCCGGCGCGATCTGGATGCGCGCGCGCCAGCGCCGAGCGCTGGAGCGCACGGATCTCCTCATCCGCCACGCGAAATCGGCGCGGACAACCCAGGCGCTCGAACGGGTCGTCGCCGGTCACTCGCTGCCCGCAACGCGCTCGACCTCTTCGAAGGTCGTGACGCCCTGCGCCACCTGGTGAAAGCCGAACTGCTGAAGGGTGACGAAGAGCCCGGTGGCCAGCACCTCGCGGATCGCCGATATGGTCGGCTTCCGCAGGATGATGTCCCGCAGCGCGTCGTTGGCCTCGAGCAGCTCGAAGAGCGCGCGCCGGCCCATGTAGCCGGTTCCGAGACACATCGCGCAGCCCTGCGCCACAGAGATCTGCGAAATGCCCTCGAGTGAGCGCCCCATCTTCAGCACCTGAGAAGGAGTCGGCTTGATCGGCTTCTTGCACGAGTCGCAGAGCACGCGCGTGAGGCGCTGGGCGACGATCAGGCTGATGGCATTCGCCACGAGATAGCTCTCGACGCCAAGGTCGAGCAGGCGGAAGATGGCCCCGATCGAGTCCTTCGAGTGGACCGTGGAGTAGACGAGGTGCCCGGTCATCGCGGCCTGCATCGCGACATTGGCGGTTTCGATGTCGCGGATCTCACCGACGAAGATCACATCGGGGTCCTGCCGCAGCACCGATCGCAGGATGGTGGCGAAGGTGTTGCCCTGCTTGTGGTCGATGGGAATCTGCGTGCACCCTTCGAGGTAGTACTCGACGGGGTCCTCGATGGTGATGGCGTTGCGCACATCGACATCGATCTCGCGCAGGCACGAGTAGAGCGTGGTGGTCTTGCCGCTGCCGGTCGGACCGCAGGCAAGAAGCATGCCCGCGTCGCGCGTGGCGATGACCCGAAGCTTCTCGTACATCCACGGCAGCAGACCGAGCTGGTCGAGGCGCGATGGCGCATTCGAGCTGTCGAGCACGCGAACGACGAGCTTCTGCCCATGCACCGCAGGTGTGAGGCTGACGCGATAATCGACGCGGCGGCCGCCGGCAATGGCGGTGAAGTGGCCGTCCTGCACCTGCGCCTTCAGGCTCGTGTCGATCTGGCAGAGCACCTTCACCATGCCGAGCACCCGGCGGAGAATGGTGAGCGAGAGTTCAACCGCCGTGAGCATCACGCCGTCAACGCGGAGGCGCACCACGGCCTTCTCGGCGCGCGGCTCGAAGTGAATGTCCGTGGCCCGGGCGCGAAACGCCGTGAGCAGCAGCAGACGGAAGACGCGAATGCTCTCGCGGGCCTCATCATCGCGCCCCGCTTCGATCCCACCGGCGACCGCCTGGTGCACGGTGACGCCGCGACAGTCGACGAGGGCGATGCCGTTCTCATCGAACGGCTTCTCATGCGCCGCGTCGCAGATCTCGCGCAGCCGCCGCTCGTAGTCGGTCTGGGCCTTCGAGGCGATCTCCGAGAGATCGAGGTCGATGGTGTTCTGGGCGTAGGCCCATTTCTGGCGGGCCTCGGCGGCAGCCTTGAAGTCCGGAGTGAGTCTGGGCTTGGGCGCCGCGGTCTCCTGGGGATCGACGAATCGGATCTCGACCGATCCAGCGCGAACGATGTCGCCGTTGGCGAGGGGTGATTCGGCGACTCGCATCCCATTGACCTTGGTACCGTTGCGACTTCCGAGGTCCCGCACGCGCCAGCCGCCCTCAAAGGGCTCCAGCACGCAATGCCTGCGGCTCAGAGATTCGTCGTCCACATGGACGGTGTTCTCCGGCAGTCGGCCGACCGTCACCTGGTCGGTTTCGAGCTCCAGCCGCCTGAGACCCTTGGGAGTCTTCGCTTCGACAAATGGCATGACAGCTATACGGACGCCGAGCCCGCGTCGCGCACCCAGCCGGCAGGATGGGCCGTCACGAGAAGGTCGGAAGAGCGGAGTATACAACCGGGCAGGCGTGGGACCGAGCGTGGCGCGCGCGGTGCACGCTCGCGCACCCGGCGCATGCGAGATCGGTCCGCAGCTCGATTCGGCGCACGCGCGGACCGGCTCGAACGCGCATCAGGGCGAAGGCGGACGCCGCGAACTGGCTCGAACGCGCATCAGGGCGAAGGCGGACGCCGCGAACTGGCTCGAACGCGCATCAGGGCGAAGGCGGACGCCGCGAACTGGCTCGAACGCGCATCAGGGCGATGGCGGACGCCGCGGACCGGCTCGAACGCGCATCAGGGCGAAGGCGGACGCCGCGACGGATCGCTCGCGCCAGTCGGAGGAGGTCCTTGCGGACGGGGTGGGCCGCCTGCTGGTGGAGACTCACTGCTTCGTGCCGGCGGTGCCGCACCCGGTGATGAACCTGGTACCGGCCCTCCGGGGCGAGATCCGCCCGGGCCGCCGGCGCTACTGCCCCGACGGGGGTTCCGGTTGCTGAAGCGCCGACCACCCACGCCGCCCCGGGCGGTGCCGAGCCGAGGTCCGAAGGGACCTTGCCTCGCCATCTGACCCGGGCCGCGTTGGGGAGCCTTCCCCTTCTTCAGCGCCTCATTGATGATGATCGTGCGACCGTTGATCTTCCGCCCGGTCAGCGTCTCGATGGCGAGCTGGCCCTTGAGCGGGTCACGGAAGAGCACGATGGCGAAGCCTCGCGAGCGCTTCGTCTTGGGATCGATCGCGACAATGATCTCGTCGAGGTCCCCGAAGGGCTCGAAGATCGGTCGAAGCGAGTCGGCGGTTGTCCTCTGGTCGAGGTTGCCAACGAAGACCTTGAACATGAACGAATTGTGTGGGGATGTGGATGCGTGCCCCGCCCCGCGGTGGCTCGGACCATCCGAGTCGTGGCATCATAGCGGATGGAAGGAAGTCGTGCCGACGAGCCGCCGCATGCCGCAAAAACAAAGCGGGCTCCACCGGCCGAAACCGGTGGAGCCCATCAAAGTCGGCGATGACCTACTTTCCCGCTGAGCAGTATCATCGGCGGCGGAGTCTTCACTGCTGTGTTCGGAATGGGAACAGGTGTTTCCCTCCGCCTATGGTCGCCGACAATCGGTCGCCGACGCCTTCGCGCCGGCGACCGTGGATGACCATGCAACAGACACGAGGTCGGGTGACCTGACCGGAGGTGAATCCGGAGAAGGCCACGACGGCCAAATTGATGAGAGCGTTCATTCTGCGAGCAGCTTGACCAGCATGCGTCGCGCTGGTGCGCGACACCTGGTCGTCCGGGCCATCCGAACCCGCTCCCCTCTTGATGAGGAGCGGAGATTCGACGGAACCCGGTCGACGCGGCCAAGCAATCGACCGTTAGTACCGCTTTGCTGAACGGATTTCTCCGCGTGCACATGCGGCCTATCAACCCGGTGGTCTACCGGGGGTCTCTCGTCACAAGGACATGCAACACTAATCTCGAGGTGGGCTTCCCGCTTAGATGCTTTCAGCGGTTATCCCTGCCGTACTTAGCTACCCAGCGATGCACCGAGCGGTGCAACTGGCACACCAGGGGTACGTCCATCCCAATCCTCTCGTACTAAAGATGTCTCCTCTCAATGTTGCTACGCCCACAGCAGATAGGGACCGACCTGGCTCACGCCGGTCTGAACCCAGCTCGCGTACCACTTTAATAGGCGAACAGCCTAACCCTTGGGACCGCCTTCAGCCCCAGGATGTGATGAGCCGACATCGAGGTGCCAAACCGCTCCGCCGCTATGGACGCTCGGGAGCGATCAGCCTGTTATCCCCGGCGTACCTTTTATCCGTTGAGCGACGACCCTTCCACACGGGATCGCCGGATCACTAGAGCCCTCTTTCGAGACCGTTTGCGCTGTATCGCTCACGGTAAAGCTGGCTTGTGCTCTTGCACTCGAGGCGCGGTTGCCAACCGCGCTGAGCCAACCTTTGCACTCCTCCGTTACTCTTTTGGAGGAGACCGCCCCAGTCAAACTGCCCGGCATGCAGTGTTCCCTGCCCGGTTTCACGGGAATCAGGGTTAGGCCACGAACTGACTCAGACTGGTATTTCACTGACGCCTCCACTCGATCCGAAAACCGAGCTTCAAAGGCTCCCAGCTATGCTACGCAGAATAAATCCATGACCACTGCAAGCGTACAGTAAAGGTGCACGGGGTCTTTCCGTCTTGCTGCGGGTAGGCGGCATCTTCACCGCCACTACTATTTCACCGAGTCGGTCGTGGAGACAGTGCTCCAGTGATTACGCTATTCATGCGCGTCGGAACTTACCCGACAAGGAATTTCGCTACCTTAGGACCGTCAGAGTTACGGCCGCCGTTTACCGGCGCTTCAGTCGCCAGCTTCGCATTGCTGCTAACCGGCTTCTTTGACGTTCCGGCACCGGGCAAGCGTCACACTGTATACATCCTCTTGCGAGTTCGCACAGTGCTGTGTTTTTGATAAACAGTTCCCAGAGCCTTTTCTCTGCGCCCTCTCTTTCGAGGAGGGCCCCCTTCTTGCGAACGTACGGGGTCAAATTGCCTAGTTCCTTCACGACCGTTTTCTCGAGCGCCTGAGGCTATTCGCCACGTCCACCTGTGTCAGTTTTGGTACGGTTCTCATGCTTGTCACCGGACGGCTTTTCTTGGGACCGTTCCACGCCGCATCGGCCTCAAGGGCCTGCCCGCTTCACTGGGCCGCGGTCGCTTCACAATCCGTCACGCCGGGTCAACCGCACATGAGAGGGCCGGAATATTGACCGGCTGTCCATCGACTACGCCTTTCGGCCTCGCCTTAGGCACCGCCTAACCCTGGGCGGAATTACCTTCCCCAGGAAACCTTGGACTTTCGGCGATGGAGATTCTCACTCCATTAATCGTTACTCAAGCTGGCATATTCACTTGCTGCCGCTCCACCAACCCTCGCGGGAAAGCTTCGCAGCTGGCAGCAACGCTCCTCTACCCCAACCATCTTGCGATGGCTGGCCACGGTTTCGGTATGACTCTTATTCCCGATAATTATCGGCGCTGGATTCCTCGACCAGTAAGCTGTTACGCACTTTTTAAATGGTGGCTGCTTCTAAGCCAACATCCTGGCTGTCACAGCAATCCAACTACCTTTCGAACTGAGAGTCATTTGGGGACCTTAACCGATGGTCTGGGTTGTTT
Source organism: Phycisphaeraceae bacterium (assembly GCA_019636735.1). Taxonomy (NCBI): domain Bacteria; kingdom Pseudomonadati; phylum Planctomycetota; class Phycisphaerae; order Phycisphaerales; family Phycisphaeraceae; species Phycisphaeraceae bacterium. Next base: position 34,618 of record JAHBWY010000012.1, on the reverse strand, counting down.
CCCTTTTGAGCACGAACATTATCGCTCGCACTCTTACTCCCGGGGCAACGGGCACGGTATTCGGAGTTTGATTGGGCGGAGTAGCCGGGTAGGCCCTCGAACCCATTCAGTCGCTCTACCCCCGCGCCGTGACCCCCGAGGCTAGTCCCTAAACTATTTCGAGGAGAACGAGATATCTCCGGTTATGATTGCACTTTAAGCCCTCCCCACAGGTCATGCCAGAACTTTTCAACGTTCACGGCTTCGGTCCTCCAGGAGGTGTTACCCCCCCTTCAACCTGCCCATGGGTAGATCAACCGGTTTCGCGTCTACCCCCTGCAACTGTGCGCCCTTTTAAGACTCGGTTTCCCTTCGGCTGCGCCGCGGAACGGCTTAGCCTTGCCGCAGAGAGTAACTCGCCAGCTCATTATGCAAAAGGCACGCCACAAGCCTTACGGCCCGTGACCGCTGTGTAAGCACACGGTTTCAGGTGCTTTTCACTCCCCTGATCGGGGTGCTTTTCATCGTTCAGTCGCCTTACTGGTTCACTATCGGTCGTCGAGGAGTACTCAGGCTTGGAGGGTGGTCCCCCCATGTTCAAGCCAGGTTTCTCGAGCCTGACTCTACTTGAAGCCATTTCCCAGGTACGTGCATACAGGACTATCACCTTCTTTGGTCGACTTTTCCAAGTCGTTCGCCACGATACTGGTTCGTCCGCTTTCGCTCGGCGCTACTCGCGGAGTCGCGGTTGCTTTCCTTTCCTACAGCTACTGAGATGTTTCAGTTCGCTGCGTTCGCTTCATACGGCCTATGCATTCAGCCGCAGATGACCTTTCGGCCGGGTTGCCCCATTCGGAAATCCTAGGATCGATGCTCGGTTACCAGCTCCCCTAGGCTTATCGCAGGTTCCTACGTCCTTCATCGCCTCTCGACGCCAAGACATTCACCGTGTGCCCTTTCCAGCTTGACCGCGTCGACCAAGCCCCGTCGGTTCAACCATCTTCAACCGCGTGAACGCGGGTGAGGAGAGTCGACCTTGAAGAAGGTCTCTTCGATCATGCTGCCGACCGCCGCGGGGCGGCCGGTGTGCTCCGGACTTCACGATTCACCGGACCGGTTGGTCAAGTGACTCGGGAGCCGGAGCGCTCAAGCTGCTCGTCTAACAAACAAATCGCTCTCGGTGTGCGCCGTTCGAGGCCCGGTCGGCCAGGTGTTGAGCCTGGGTGCCGGTACGCCGGACGGCGCCGTGTCTGCTGCATGACTTGTCAAAGAACTGTGTGAGGGCCGCGAAACGAATGCGGTTCACATGTGGTTCAGAGGGTTCGTGACGAGTGTCACTGGCCTTCTGCCGACTCAGGTGCTCCCTGAGGCGGACCGGAGAGTGTAGCGAGATTTTCCATGCTGTCAACCCATCTCCATGCTTCTCGTGGAGGGGCCGCGGAGGACCTGTGATGAGCGCGGGGAAAGCCCACTCTCGGCCGAGATTCCGACCCGTTCACGCTTTGGACGACCCCATGCCAGGCCTCAATCGGGCCGAGCCGGATGCGGCCTCAAGCTGGCGCCGGGGCCGAGATCGTCAGACCAATCCGTGCCCCGTCGGAGCGGTAGCGGTCAGAAGCCTAGGAACCTCAGGACTTTGGGCGTCTGAGTCCAGCCACCGAGGTGCCGGCCGACCAGGAGTGGCTCCGAGCGAGCGGGGCCGTTCCGCGGCGGTCATGGTCACGAACCCGGTCGATTCGCAGGGCGGGCGGTGCGAGACCTGTGGCGGCTGCTCACCCGATGCACAGAGTCACGAGGCCCCTCAATCCTCGGGGCGTTCAGCGTGAGATCTGTGGCGGCTGCTCGGCCGATGCACAAGCTCACGAGCCTGGTCGATCCGCGGGTGGCGCCGCCGCCGTGGCCTGATTGGCTTCGTCCATCAATCGGCGGCGATCGATGCTCTCCGTGTCCGCGGACGGTGATCGCAGCTCGAAGCCATCGGCTCCGGTTGCTTCTCGCACCACCACAATGAACCCACGGTTGCGATCCTGATCGCCTCGATCGATTGATGTGTCCTCGACAATGGCGACAACAAACCAATCCGTGGTGAAGTCGATCGGATCTCCGGCCTCACCTCGGCGAGGCTCGACCACTCGGCCGATCCGCTCGCCGGGCTGCACCGAGAATGTCTGCCGGCGACGGATGCCTTCGACCAGTCGATAGACCTCGATGTCCGCGGCGCCGAGCCCCATCGCGCCACCTTCCGCGGTGGCGCCGGTCACAAAGAATGTCGATGAGGGCGTGACCTGCACGGGGTTCGACCATGCACTCGGTGCGCTCACGATCACAAGCGACTGCGCGAAGTTCGACTGCTCGGACACGAGCTGACGCGTCCGGGCAAAGAACGGGTTGAACATCTTGGCGACTGCTCGATAGCGGTAGGAGACCTGCGGCTTCACCTCGAGGTCGTGGGCCCAGACCATGACTCTCTCAAGCGTGCCGAGGTCCGCCGAGCGTCGCTCCGCCTGGTCCTCGTCAGCCGCCGCAGCCGCAGGAGATCGGGCTGCAAGCTCGTCGCGCCGCCGCGCCAGGTCTTCGCGGTGCTCCCGCAACTCTCGGGTCAAACGACGCCGTTGCGCATCCTTCATCGCATCGCCGGAAGCGCCACCCCCGCTGCCGTGACCGGCGGTTCCGCCGCCACCACCGCCAATGCCGCCAGTTCCGCCGCCGCTGAAGCCTCCGCCTCCGCCGCCACCTTCCCGGCCGCCCGAACCGCCGCCGCCACGAGGACGCGAGGGATCATCATCAAGCGGACCGCCCATCTCCTTCAACGCATCTTCCTTGCGGCGAATATCCCGTTCGATGTTCGAGATGCGCTGTCGAAGTCGAATGATCTCGCGCGAATCAGGCTCGGGGGCGCCACCGGCTGTGGCCGTAGCGGCATGAATCGGTGAGATCCAACTGTCGTTCTTCGTCGGGTAGAACGCTGGCTGGAGAATCTCGAACTGATTGACGGGTCGCGCCAACAGACCGAGGACTTCGTTGCGGACCTCAATATCCGCCCGAGGAATCCGACTTCGGAACGAGAGGCGATCCGGCAGAGGCGACACCTCGCGCCGCCGACCCCAGGTGCCGTCCGGCAGAAGCTCTTCTCGCTCGAAAACGACATCGATGACGAAGAGCCCCTCCTGGTACCACGCCGATGGCGCCGGTGAGAGTGGCGGACGGGCGGCGGTGTCACCGCGACGAAGCTCCTCTCGCGCCGCTCGAACATCGAGCCACGCGGCTGGCGTCGTGAAAGTCACATCGACGGTAACGCCATCTACACGACCCGGGAAGAGCGCTGCGAGCCCCTTGTTCTCGGGGGCCTCGAAGGTCTCGCTCACGATCGCATCGGAAGTCTGGCCGACATCCGGCACCATCGCGAGTTGGGGCACCACGGGCATGCGATACCAAGTGTCAGAGATCGATCCGCTTTGGAGCAGGTCTCCCGCAAGCGTCGGCTCGATGCGCGGAAGCGTCGCCACGGGAGAGACGCCACCCTCCAGCGCGGCGGTGAATTGTGTGGCAACCCGGGGAATCTGGTCAACGCTGAGCTCAGCCGGAAGTCGACCCTCGTTGAGCCGACTCTCGATGGCGCGCGCACGCTGATCAAGCGACTCGCCGACATTGCCGGGCGTCAGGGTGGCATTCCCCGCCTTGACCGACCTGCCGCTCATCACTTCCATCGCCACGGCGCCAAGGAGCAGCGCCGCTGCGGCGCCGACCACGATCTTCTCAACATGCAGTTCGAAGAAGGAAATGCCCTTCATGACGAAAACTCCTGACTGATCGGGTTCACAGGCCGCCGTGCTCATCCCCGCCGCTCGAGCCACCAAGGCCGGAGGTGCCGATGCGGGCCTTCATTTCGGCGGGCATTCGGAGGGTGGTCCATTCGCGGAGCTGAATCGTTTCGAGGGTCAGCGTCGCCTCGGAGAGAGGCTCGGCTCCATAGAGGAAGCCCTCGCGCGCCGCGGCGAAGGGATCAACGGGCACCAGGTCGACATTGGTGACGGTGATGAAGTTCTGTCGGGCGAGGGCATCGACCACTCGAGGCAACTGCGCCGTCTCGATGATGACGCGCAAGGTCACTCGACGAACATCGTAAAGGCTGTTCGACAGGCGTCCGGTGAACGACATCGAGAAGTCCCGCTGGACCTCCGACCTGGGATCAACCGGCGAGCCACCACCGCCGCCACCGCCACCGCCGCCGTCATCATCAGTGCCCGCCGGCGCCATGGGCCTGCCTTCACCACGAGGCAGCGGTTCCACTCGCAACTGCACGATGCGCTTGACCGGCGCCGTCGTTACATCGTCGAAGCCTGCGTTGGCAGCGGCAAGACCCCGGACCACATCCTGGGTGACCCAGAGATTCCAGTTCCACTCGAACATTCGATCGAGAGGCATGCCGGTCGAGGGAATGTTGGAGGGGAGTCGGGGCATGCCGATCGACTCGAGCGTGGCATAGAGGCCGATGCCGCGCGCGACCTCGGCGTAGATGCTCTTGCGCGCCCCGAGCAGGTCGTCATCGAGGCGCTTGCGATCGTCGGGGTTCAGCTCCTCGCGAGTCCGCTTTCCACCGCCCACCGACGCGATGAACGCCGACGAACGACGCTGAAGCTGCTCACGAACCTCGGCGGTGGGAGGCGGCTGACCGGCGCGGATCTCCTCAAGGAGCGCCTGATACGCGGCGACGAGCGCCGGGTAGAAGCGCTCATGCGCATCGGCGCGGCGGGCGTCGGGCGGAGCCGGGAAGATCTCGGTGAGCAGGACATCGCGATTCTTCGAGTTGTGACGAAGGGCCGCGGTCCGCACCGTGTCTGCATCGGCCCGCAGGGCCTCCACGATGCCGCTGTATGAGTCGATCACCTGTCGATTCACGGTGGTCTGAACGGTCACCGGTTCACGGCCCGGAATGTTCAGTGTCACCTTGGACGCTTCGAGCGAACTCAAGGCGTCCATGTCGCTCTTCTTGGAGTTGAGGTCGTTCACGACCCCACCCTTCAGACGACCGCCGATCAACCAGCCGGTGACCGGCGCCGCGATGATGATCACGCCGAAGACAACGATGAAGACATGGCGGCGAACCCAGTCGAGCACCAGCTTGAAATTCACTGCACGCCCTCCTCGGTGGCAGGCGCAGGACCAGCATCACCACGAAGCTGGACCCGGAAGGTGATCACGGCACGATGGAAGCGCACATTGGAGTAGATGCCCGGCAGCCCCGGAATCGGCGCGAGTTGATCCAGTTCCTTCGCCTCGGCGACCTCCTCGGGCGAGGGCCCGGTGGGCCCCTGCCGTCGCTCCTCTTCGACAGGCTCGCGATCGGTGCCAGGCGGCGGCTTCAATTCACCGATTCCGAAGCCGACACCCCCCCCGCCGCCGTCGCCACCGCGTGACACGCCGCCGCCTGCGCCGGGTCTTTGGCGCCCCGGATGTCCCTGCGATGGGGGAGCGGAGGGCGTGGTCGCGCCCGCGTCGCCCTCGCGGCCCGGCATCGAGGGAAGATCGAGCGAGTCATCGGACCCTCGCTGCCCCGGAGCGCGCTCGCTCTCTGGTCCGCCAAGAGGACCGGTGACCTCGATGCTGGGCGAGGTGGTGTCGGACAGGATGATGTAGGGCACATCGGGCCGGTCGGCGTTCGCCCGAAGCCAGTCGCCCACGGTGGAGTTGAGGAACCCGCGAGGCTGATCCCGCTCGGGGAAGGTGACCTGCATTCGAACATCGATGACCCGGCGGCCATTCACGAAGTCGTAGGTGCCGGAGAGCCGTTCCAGCATGATGAGATTGCGCTGGCCGGCGGAGAGTCGAAGGACATCGGCGATGTTGGTCGCCTCGAGCTCGACGCGCGAGGGCTTGCTCGATCGCAGCGCCTCGAAGGAGTCCCTGACGAGGAAGGGCCAGACTTCACGATCTTCCAGCAGGCGCCGCATGTTCTCGGCAACGAAGCCGATGTCACTCGATGACTCCACGCGGCGATACTCATCAACAAAGCCCTTACCGCTGTTCTTGACGCGCGTCACCTGCGGCATATCGCCGGGAATCTGGACGCGCTCGATGAGCGGCCGCACCGTCATCGCGGCGCCCGCCACGATCGCGATCGCCGCCGCGGCACCGAACCATTTCGTCTTCGAGGCCCAGACCTTCTCGCGGATGTTGCGGACGGGCGAGAGATTGACGGCAATCGCCGACTGTCCGACCCCCTGAAGGGCGAGGCCATAGGCGGTGGCGAAATTCACGCAATGTGCCGCGAAGTCCGCAGCCTCGCGTCCCTCGACGCGAATCTTCTTGAACTCATCAAGGCGATTGACTTCGAGTTGAAGCTGCTGGCCGAGGAACTTCCGCAGGCCGGGGATCTTGAAGGTGCTTCCGACACCGATGATCGAACTGACCTGCGCTTCCCGGTGGAGCGTCTGGAAGTGGCCGAGGCTTCGCTGCACTTCCTGAAGCAGGTCGCCGATGACCGGCCGCATCGCCTGCATCATCTGCTTGGCGTATTGGCTGGTTGCCGACTCATGCTTGAGGCGCTCCGCCTTGCTGTAGCTGAGGCTGAAGGACTGCTCCAGCGCCTCGGTGAAGTGATGGCCACCGAGCGGGAAGGTGCGAATCCAGCAGTGACCATCGAGAGCGACAATGAGGTCGCTCGCCGATGTCCCGATGTCGAGAATGACGAGCGGGGTGCCGGGCTTCGTCTCGAGGTCGTGAACCGCCGCGTTGTAGACCGCGAGCGGGCTGAGCGTGACGATCTCCGGCGTCAGACCAAGCTCGCCGTAGAGCGCCAGGCGATCGGCGATCTTCTCCTTGGTGATCGCGAAGATGCCGACTTCGACCTCGGGGCTGTCGGGTGCGGAGAAGGTCTGGTAGTCCCACTCGACCTGATCGATGGGAAACGGGATCTGCTGCACCGCCTCGAACTTGACGATGTCGGGGATTTTCTTCGGCTCGACCGGCGGCAACTTGGCAAAGCGCGCGAGCGCCGAGTGCCCGGGCACGCTCATCACGACTCGCTCGTTCTCGAAGTTCTTCTGACTGACGAGCTGCCCGAGGCTGAGCCGGATCACCTCGTTGTGATCGAGGTCGGGCGTTGTCAGGACCTTCTTGTGTTCGATATAGGCGAAGTCCGTGACTTGGACCTCGCTGCCGCTTCGCTCGAGCCGGATGGCCTTGACGGCCCCTGCTCCCACTTCGATACCCCACGCGGCCTTGCTGCTTGGCATGGTTGTTCCTGGCCTCCGATGCGAGCGCGAACCCGCCGTGGCGGGGACTGGTGACTGGCCACCCCGGGGGCGACCAGAGAGAACCATTGATCATAACTGGACGCTCTCGAATACGAACTCGAGCCGGCTTTGGTTGCCCGATCGCCCCGGCTCGGGGCTTGGAACCGTCCCCCCACTCTCGGATACCCTGAAGGACCGCCCGCCGGCAGCCGATGCGGTTCCCTCCCGAGACGCCGGAGCATCCCATGGACCCCACCCAGCCCCCCGATCGATCGCCGACCACGCCGCCGACGCCTCCGGCTCGGCCCGCCCCGTCTCTTGACGACGCCCTCGAGCGCGAGATCAGCGAGGCTTTGGGCGATATGTCAATGGACGACCTGATCGAACTCTCGGGCAGCGATGATGGCGGTAAGGGCGCGGACGACTCGAGCACTCCCGAGCGGAGCGAGCGCGCTCCGGCGCCTTCGGCTCGCCACAAGGGCCGTGCGCCCGATCGCTCGAAGCAGCAGCGGCGAAAGCCCCGCGGCTCGCAGCGGGATCGAGCACCCAAGCCGGAGCGCCAGATCCGCGTGGGACGCATCATGCGGATCCACGACGGCGATGTCTTTGTCGAGTTCGGCAACCTCATGCAGGGCGTCTGCCCGCTCGTTCAGTTCGGCGAGGAGACGCCCGAAGTCGGCAGCGAGCGCGAGTTCATTCTCGAGCGCATGGATGCTTTTGAAGGACTTCATGTGCTTTCCCTGCCGGGGGCAACGCAGAAGGCTGACTGGGAGCACCTCGAAGTCGGCCAGGTGGTGGAGGCCCGCTGCATCGGCATGAACAAGGGCGGGCTCGAAATGGAAGTCGCCCATCACAAGGCGTTCATGCCCGCGGGTCAGGTCGACCTGCGCCATGTCCCCGATATCTCGGTGTTTCTCGGGCAGAAGTTCCCCTGCCAGATCCTCGAACTCCGGAAGGAGAAGGGTCGCCTTGTGCTCAGCCGCAAGGCGGCGCTCGCCCAGGAGCGGGCTCGAAAGCGCGATGAGATCCTCGACACGCTGGAAGAGGGACAGCAGATTCGCGCGACCGTGACCAGCGTGCAGCCCTATGGCGCCTTCGCCGACATTGGCGGTATCGACGGGCTGATTCACATTGCCGACCTTGCGCACGAGCGCTTGAAGCACCCCTCCGAGGTGGTCAAGGTCGGCGATGAACTTGAGGTCAAGATCCTTCGCATCGATCGCTCGCAGCAGCCGCCGAAGATTGCCCTGGGCCGCAAGCAGATCATGGCCGATCCCGTGCTCCAGAAGATGTCGGAGATCGTCATCGGCGCGACGGTGACCGGCCGGGTCACGCGACTCACGGAGTTCGGGGCATTCGTCGAGATTGCAACCGGTCTTGAAGGACTGGTCCACATCAGCGAAGTCAGCCACGACCGCATTCCCTCGGTCGATCGGGTGCTCAAGAGGGACCAGATCGTGACGGCGAAGGTGCTCTCGGTCGATGCCGACCGCAAGCGTGTCAGCCTCTCGATCAAGGCGCTGGTGGAGCGACCGGCTCGCCCCGGAAGCGATGCCGACACTCCCGCTCGACCCGACGGCTACTTGCGCGATGAAGACCCTGCGATGCGCAAGCTGAAGGCCCGGTTCTCGTCGAGCAGTCAGCTCAAGGGCGGCATCGGCTGATCGTCGCCCGAGGCCAGCTCGCGTCGAAGCGATTCGAGTGATTGCCGCACGACCGCTCCACCGGTCACGAGATCGATGGTGCTGTCGCTCACCTGCGACGGCGGGCAGCGCACCACGACACACTCCACTTCGCCTTCATTGAAGCGCAGCGACGAGAGTCGACCTACGCGCGTCGAAAGGGTCTCAAACGACGGCTCCTCGTAGCCTGCCTCGACCAGCACCGCGGCGATGGTGCCGATCGGATCATCACCGTGGAAGCGCACGCGGATGACGGGGTCGGCGTCAAGCTGACCCTTCGCCGCGCGGCCGACGAGCCAGAGTTCCTTCGGCCGAAGCTGCGTCTCAAGCAGCGTCATGATCTCCTCGGCAATGCGCAGGCGACGGTGCATGAGCGCCCGATGGCCCTCGACGCCGAGATCCCGCTCAGCCATGGCGCGGGCATGGCGACGCACGAGCACAGGCCCGGGCCATGTGGAACGAGCGAAGCCGAGTTCCTCCCCCGCGAGCGCAATGGCCTTCTGCATGTCCGAGGTCTCACCGCCCAGGAGCAACTCGGCGGCGCGGCGGGCAATCTGGTCGGCGATGCTCATCAACGCTCAACAACGGTCATCAGCGCTCTTCAGCAGACATCAGCGGAATTCAGCAGAGTTCGGCGCCTTCAACGCACTTCAGCGCTGTGGCCTTCATCCATTAAGGAATGGTGCGAACACCGGAGGGGTCATCGGGGTCCCAGAGGTCCTCGAAGGGCTGGTCGTCGCAGGCGTGTCGCAGGCAGAGATAGACCGCGGTGGCCACTGAAATGAGAATCGCGAAGGCGACGCCGGTCACGATGATGCCCGTCGTCTGCACCCAGAGGTCAATGAAGCCCGCGGTCCACCGCTCACTTCCCGAGAGCAGCGGCGGTGGCGTTGACGCACGCCCGAAGAGCGGCATGCCCCCGGCGCCTCCGAGAGCGGGCGCCTTTGACAACCAAGCGCCGCTGGCGGCCGTCAGATTCACGGTCACCACCTGCACGACGCGCACCACGAAGATGCCGAGGCCCCACGCCACCACTCCGGCGGCGAAGTAGCCCAGCGCGAGCAGCGGCCTGCGCAGCACATAGGCCGCCGAGCGCTGGCAGCTCTCGACGGCATCTGCGCCATCGCACGCCGCCGATGGCGCCATGAGCGGCAGCGCAATGACCCAGAGAATGCCCGCCAGCGCCGCGAGGAATCCGAAGATGAGCGCGACTCCATAGAGGGCGCCGGCGAGCACATTCAGCACTGGCACCCGCAGGAGGAAACCGACGATTCCGCCAAGCAGAAAGAGACCGCCCACGAAGAGAGGTGGCAGCAGCACCGCAAAGGCGAAGCTCGTCCATCTCGAGAGGGCGAAACTCACGGCATCGGCCGGCGGGAGCGCCGGTCTCTCGGCAAACGCGACGGCGGTCATTCGTGCGAGCGCCCCCGCGCCCACCGAGAGGATGATCGCCGACAGCAGCCCGAAGAAGATGACGAAGCCGCGGTCGCGCTCCCAAAGCGCCTTGGGCAGATCGATGGCCAGGACCCCGACGGCGGTCGCGGCGAGTCGAGGCTCAACCTGCACAATCGCCACAGACAGGGTGTCGACCACCTGGCCGATGGCGATCGATGTTGCAGCGAATGTGCCGCGCGGCGCCAGGGCCTCGACCTCCTGAATCGCCTGCCCCAGTCGCTCGATGCGCGAGCCGTCGGTCGTCGGATCGAGAAGGCCGCGCTCCTGCTCCAGCGCCCCTCGAAGCCAGGTCGGATCGATCGAATCGAGCGACATTCCCTCGGGACGGCGGTCGCGCGGGACGAACTCGCTGGTGATTCGGAAGAGGCGATTGCGCTGCGCCGAGAGCGCCGCCTCGGAGGGTGCCGGCTGGAGCAACCCGGGGGCTTGAATGGCTGGCCCCCGGAGCCCGTCCCAAAGGCGACCGGAAACACTCATCAGGAGAATGAGGAAGGTTGCCAGAAGGATCGCCCCGGGCCTGAGGGCCACGGGAACTGCACTGAAGATGCGGTGGACCCGGAAGATTCTTCTCAGATCGAGCGCTTCACCGTCGTTCAGGTCGGCCATGTCACCTCCGCACAGTGAGAGTTGCTGGCGTGAATGCTACCGACTCCTGCGCAAGGGTGGACTCGAGCCGCGTCGGTGCTACTGTTGATGCGATGTCGACGCCGATTCGAACCATCGAGCCTCGCCACCTGGCCCCCCGCTGTGTTGGTTGCGGATTGATCATTCGAAGTCATGACGCCGACTCCTGTCCTCGCTGCGGTGTCGACTTCGAGGAGCGACCTCCTCGAAGCTACGCCGATATGGAAGGTCTTCTCGAAGCCGATGAGCGCCCCGTGGTGCTGCGCCGCCCCGCGTGGCAGGAGCGTCGCCTTGTGGAGCGCTGGCTCGCCGTCGGCTTCCTTGGCGCGATTGGAGTGATCGTCGCCATCGCGGTCATCATGCACTTCGCGCGGGGCTGAGCTGGGTTCGCCAGTAGGCTTCGCGCCCCATGACCGAGTCTCTCAACGAAGTCCTCGCGAAGGCGGACCGGAACTTCGACGCGTCCGTCGATCGTCTTGCGGATCTGCTTCGCATTCCCTCGATCAGCACCGATCCGGCGTATGCCTCCGAGGTCGCGCGCTGCGCCGAGTGGATGGCCGAAGCGCTTCGAGGTGTCGGCTTCAATGCGGCGATCCACGCGACCGCAGGGCACCCGATGGTGGTCGCCCACGCCGAGGGGCCGCCCGGCTGGGACGGCCCGCGCCTTCTCTACTACGGCCACTACGATGTGCAGCCTCCTGACCCGCTTGAACTCTGGGAGAGCGCGCCGTTCGAGCCTGTGATTCGAGATGGTCCCGGTGGCAAGCGGATCGTGGCCCGCGGTGCCGTCGACGACAAGGGGCAGGTGATGACCTTTGTCGAGGCCTTCCGGGCGTGGCGCGATGTCGCTGGCGGAGTGCCCTGCCCCGTGACCGTCTTCCTCGAGGGTGAAGAGGAGTCGGGAAGCAAGAGCCTTGTGCCCTTCCTCGAATCTCATGCGAAGGAGCTCGCCGCCGATGTCTGCGTGGTGAGCGACACCGGTATGTGGGACCAGGAGACGCCCGCCATCACCGCGATGCTGCGAGGGCTGGTCTACGCGGAAATTGTTCTGCGCGGTCCGGGCCATGATCTCCACTCGGGCATGTATGGCGGCACGGTGCGCAATCCGATCAATGCGCTGGCGGAGCTCATTGCGAAGCTGCATGACGCCAAGGGGCGGATCACGCTGCCCGGCTTCTACGACGCTGTCCGGCCGATTCCCGAAGAACTCGCCGCCTGCTGGCGCTCACTCGAGTTCAGCGAAGCGGAGTTCCTCGGCAGCGCCGGTGTGCGCCAAGGCTGGGGCGAAGCCGGCTTCACCACGCTCGAGCGCATGTGGGCGCGCCCAACCTGCGACTGCAATGGCATCGTCGCCGGCTACACCGGTGTCGGCGCGAAGACAGTGATTCCAGCCGAGGCCCGCACCAAGGTGTCGTGCCGACTCGTGCCTGATCAGGACCCCGAGAAGATCTTCGCGGCGCTCGAATCATTCGTGGCCAGAGAGTCGCCGCAGGGGTGCACCACCGAGGTCATTCGCCACTCGGGCGCCCCCGCCATTCGAGTGCCGATCGACTCCCCGTGGCTCGCGGCGGCGAAGCGAGGGCTCGAGCGCGTCTATTCGAAACCGGCGGCGATCATCGGCTCCGGTGGCAGCATTCCCGCGGTGGGAGATTTCAAGCGCGTGCTCGGCATCGACAGTCTGCTGGTTGGCTTCGGTCTCGACGACGACCGCGTGCACTCCCCAAACGAGAAGTTCAATCTCGCCTGCTACCAGGGTGGGATTCGCAGCCATGTCGCCATGCTGGCGGAGTTCGCCGCGTTTCGACGCTAGGCTTCCACGGTGCGCCTGCTGCTGTCTCTGACCCGGCTTCACCCGCTGCTCCTCGTCGCGACCGCGGTCGCGCAGGTCGAGGTCAAGCTTGAGCGTTACGGCGTCGGCGATCGGTGGCGCTCCGGCGACTTCGTGGGGATTCAGGTGTCGTTCACCAGCGACCTCTCTGAACCGACGCCCGTGCGGGTCGAGTGGAGCGTGCCCGATGCCAACGGCGACATGGCTGAGTACAGCCGATCGCTCGTGTTGAATCCACGGCAGTCAGCGACGCGCTGGCTCTACGGTCGATTGCCGCCGATGCGCTCGGTGGGGATTTCGGATGAGTTCATCACGCTGATTCGCGTCTTCGAAGAGCGCGATGGTCGTCGCGTGCGTGAGCTCGCTTCGCAGCGCATCAAGGCCTCCGATGCGCAGGTCAGGCCGATGGCCGTCTCGATCGAAGATGACCTCGTCGGGATCGTCGGAGCGGGCCGCATGGGACTCGACGGCTATGAGCCGGTCGCAAGCTTCGGCGATCGGCCAGTGTCCCTCAACACCGCGACGATGTTCGCGCGGGGCATTCAGCCGCGCGATCTGCCCGATCGCTGGGAGGGACTCTTCCCCTATCAGGCGCTGATCTGGAGTGAAGGTTCGCCCGCGGCGCTCTCGGCGGAGCAATCCGAGGCGCTCCGCACATGGATCCGTCGCGGTGGCCATCTGGTGATCGTGCTTCCCGAGGCGGGCAATCCGTGGACGCTCGGATCGGCCACGGCGCATGGTCTCTCGGCGCTCCTGCCTTCGCAGATGCCGCAGCGGCTCGAAGGAACACCGGTGGCGAGCCTGCTGCCGATCCTCTCGAAGTCAGACTCGCTCCGCGTGGAGGATGCGACGGTTCCGATCCAGGTCTTTGACCCCTCGCGCCTCGACCGCGGGTTCGTGCCGCTGCTTGCGCTACCCAGTCCGCGCGACTCGGCGACGGGTGAGCTTGCGCCACGGCCGGGCACGCTCGATGGCGCGGTGGTCGCAGTGCAGGCGATGGTCGGTCACGGACGCATCAGTCTGATCGGGATCGATGTCGATGGGCTTCACCGCCGTCGACTTCAGGCGGGCGATCTGCCGCAGGCCGATGTCTTCTGGAATTGCGTGCTCGGTCGCCGGGGTGATACACCCACGGCCGCGGAGTTGCAGGGCTGGGCTGATTCGGAACCGAGGCGCCTCTCGCGCGGGCAGCCCACGATCTTTGCCGTTGAAGGCGCACTCGTCAGCGGCCGCATCGGTCTGCGAGGTCAGGCGGCGCTCGGCCTGCTCGGTGTGCTGGCGCTCTTTGCGACCTATTGGGTGGTGGCCGGTCCCGCCGCGTGGGTCGTACTCGGCAAACTTCGTCAGCGTCAGCTCACATGGCTCGTCTTCGTGGGCGTGGCGCTCCTCTTCAGCGGCATCGCCTGGGGCGCGTCGCGCCTGATGAGCGAGCGCGAGCCGCGCGTCCAGCATGTCACGGTGCTGGATTGGATCGCCCGCGGACCTCATGAGCCGCCGAGCACAGCGCCGCGCCTCGCGCGAGCGGTGTCGTGGTTCAGCGCGGCGCTGCCGGGGTATGGCGCCGCTGAGATCACCGTCGATCGCGACAGTGGTGAACGCAATCTCCTCACCATCTGGTCGCCTCCCCCCTCAGGCAGCACGCTGACCTTCCCCAACCCTTCCCGATACGAGGTTCCCATCGATTCACCGGGATCCATCGAAGTTCCTTCGCGCGCCACTTCGAGCGAGTTCGAGGTGCACTGGATGGGGGCATTGAATGAGCAGTGGGGCGCGCTCCCTGCGGGCGATGGCGCCTCGACGATCGAGCCCGTCCTCGAGTGGATCGTCGATCCGCGCGTCGGCTTGCGAGGCTCGCTCATCCATCGGCTGCCGAGTGACCTCTCGTCGGTGCGCATCATCCATGTGCAGCCCTTCCGCACGCCACGGCCGCGACTGGTCACTCCGCCCGCGCGGGCGACCGATCGGCGCGGCGCGCGGAGTGCGACCGAGGCACCGCTCCGAGACCCGCTTCCCGAGATCGATCCGAGCGGCAACGCGCCGAACTACGGTCGATATCGCGAGGTCCCATTGTGGCCGGCCGGCACGCCGCTCGATCTGTCGTCGGTGCTCTATCCGAACGGTCCGGCGCCGCCCAGCGTGGGAACGGTCGATTCACTCCAGGTGGGCATGCGCGAGCGCTACTACGCACGAGTCGCCGCGTCAGGCCTGATCGGCGGCGTCAGCCTGCCGGAGTTCGACCAGTACGACCTGCTCAGCTTCTATTGGTGGCTCCAGCCGCCGGAGTACATGGCGCGTCCCGAGCCGCAACTGGCCCGAGTCTTGAGAACGCTCGGTCGCACCATCGATCTGTCACCTTGGTCGAACCGGCCATGTCTGGTGATCGTTGGATACCTCGCGAATTCGCCGTTGCCGATTCCGATCGAGATTGGCGGACGACGACCACCCTCGAATGGACTCACCATCGTGCGGATCGTCGTGCCACTGCCTTCCGATACCGCGAGCGTTCTTCCCTTCCCCTGATCGCCGCACCGGCGACCGCCCCCTCTACACTGCCGCCCCGCCATGGCGATGATCGAGACCGTCAACCTCACGAAGAAGTATGGCGATCTCGTCGCGCTCGACAACCTGAACCTCACGATCGAGGAGGGTGTCTGCTTCGGCTTCATCGGCCCGAACGGCGCGGGCAAAACGACGACCATCAAGATTCTCGCGACGCTGCTCAAGCCAACCTGGGGCGAAGCGCGCATCGATGGCAAGGTGATCGGCTACCAGAATGCGCTGATCCGGCCGATCATCGGCTATGTGCCCGACTTCATGGGCGCCTACACCGACATGGTGGTGCTCGAGTACCTCGAGTTCTTCGCCGCCTGCTACGGCATCCACGGGGCGAAGCGCCGACAGACGGTGCAGAGCGTGCTCGAGCTGACCGACCTCACCTACAAGGCGAATGCCGAGGTGAACGGACTGAGTCGCGGCATGCAGCAGCGCCTCAGCGTGGCGCGCGTGCTGCTGCACGACCCGAAGGTGCTGCTCATGGACGAGCCGAACTCGGGCCTCGACCCGCGCGCCCGCATCGAGATGCGCGAACTCCTGAAGGAGCTGCGCCGCATGGGCAAGACGATCATCATCAGCTCGCACATCCTGCCGGAACTCGCCGAGTTGAGCACCGCCGTCGGCATCATTGAACAGGGCAAGCTCATCTACGCGGGGCCCATGTCCGACATCATGGCGCGGGCGAGCGCCGGAACCGTGGTGCAGGTCCGCGTCGAGGAGCGGCATGAGCAGGCGGCGGAGATTCTCCGGCGCGTGCGGGGCATTTCCCGCGTGCAGATCGATGAATCGGATGGTCGAATCCACCTGAGCCTGACGCTCGACCCGGAGGTCGGTCTGGCGGTCTCCGAGATTCCCAGCCGCCTGGTGGCTCAGGGTTTCCGTGTGGCGGCCCTGCACGAGGAGCGCGTCAATCTCGAGACCGCGTTCATGAAGCTGACGAAGGGGCTCGTGTCGTGAGCATCGCACCATGAGCGCCGTGCTGCTGCTGGCCACCCGCTCGCGGGCGGGCGTCGGTCCGGTGCTCGAGGAAGTGCGCCGGATCGTCGCGCGACACGCCATGATCGTGGCCGAGATGGAGGCCGATCACACCGCGATTCCTCCATCGCTCTCCTTCGATCGCGCCGTGGTCGTTGGTGGCGATGGCACGCTCATCTCCCAATGCCGGCGCATGCTTGATCGAGGTGTGCCGCTGGTGGGGGTCCATTTCGGGCGACTCGGGTTCCTCGCGGAGTTCGACGATGTCTCCCTCGCCACGCACGCCGAGCAGGTCTTCGGGCCCGATCCGCTCGTGCGAACGCGCATGGCGCTTGATGCGGTCGTTCGCAATGCCGCTGGCGAGACCGTCTTCCAGAGCATTGCCGTCAATGACGCGGTCGTCACGGCAGGACCGCCATTCCGCATGATCGAGCTTCGGCTGCATTTCGGCGGGGAAGAAGGGCCGCTGCTGACAGGCGATGGCGTGATCGTCGCCACGCCGGTCGGCAGCACCGCCTACAACGCGAGTTCGGGTGGTCCAATCGTGCATCCCGAGAACGAGGCGCTGATCGTCACACCGATTGCGCCCCACAGTCTTTCCTTTCGGCCGATCGTCGCGCCGTCGCACGAAGTCCTCGAAATCGAGGTGCTGCGGGCGAACGAGGGCACCACGCTGGTGCTCGACGGACAGGAGACACGGCCTCTCGCCCGCGGCGAGCGCGTGAGCATCGCCCGGTACCACACGCAGGCTCGTTTCATCGGGAATCCGCAGGTGAACTACTGGCGCACGCTCATTGAGAAGATGCGCTGGGCGGTCCCGCCGAACTACCGCTCCTGATTCGGGCCGAGGTACATTGCCCGGCCCATGATCGATGTCAAGGCCTTTCGCGAGGACCCCGAGCGCTTCATCGAAGGCGCGCGTCGCAAGGGTGTCTCCATTCCCTTCGAGAAGCTGACGGCGCTCGATGAACTGCGACGCCGCATTCTCACGGAGCTGGAGACCCTCCGGGCCGAGCAGAATCGCATCAGCCGGGAGATCGGGCCGAAGATCGGCAAGCTGAAGGGCGCGCTCAAGAGCGCCTCAGGCGCTGAACGAGATGCTCTCGAGCGCGATCTTCGCGAACTCGAGTCGCAGCCGCTCGCGCTCAAGTCCACGGGGCAGGCGCTCGAGTCGGAACTTGCGGCCATCGAGCCGCAGTGGCATGAGCTTCTCATGAGCGTGCCGCAGCCACCGGCCCCCGATGTTCCGATCGGCGCGGATGCTTCGGGGAATGTGGAGATCCGGCGCTGGTCGCCGGCGGGCTTTGATCCGGCGAACAGCTTCCAGGACAACCGTGGCTTCGCGCCGAAGACGCACATCGAACTCGTGCGGGACCTCGGGCTTGTCGACTTCGAACGAGGCGTCAAGATGTCGGGCACCAGGCACTATGTCCTGACCGGCCTCGGCATGCGCCTGCATCAGGCGGTGCTGCGCTACGCCCTCGATTTCATGATCGACCGGCGCGGCTTCACGCCCATGGGTGTGCCCGTCATCGTGCGCGAGGAGTGCATGACCGGCACGGGGTTCTTCCCATTCGGGCGTGACCAGGCCTATCACCTCGAGGAGAGCAAGCGCGGCTCCGGCCACGACCTCTATCTCACCGGTACGGGCGAAGTGGGCCTGATGGGCCTTCACGCCGATGAGATTCTCGATGCCGCTCAGCTTCCTCTCCGCTACTGCACCATGAGCACCTGTTTCCGCCGCGAGGCGGGCGCCGCTGGCAAGGAGACGGCGGGTCTGTATCGAATCCACCAGTTCGACAAGGTGGAGCAGGTGGTGGTCTGCCGCGCCGACGATGCGGAGAGTCGCCAGTGGCACCGCACAATGCTCGAGAGCGTCGAGATGGTGCTCCAGTCGCTCGATCTTCCCTACCGGCTTCTTCAGTGCTGCACGGGTGACCTTGGCATGAAGAACGAGGACATGATCGATGTCGAGTGCTGGATGCCCGGGCGCGGCAACGATGACGCCGACGGCCGGCCGACGGGCGCCTGGGGTGAGACGCATTCGGCGAGTCGCCTGGCCGACTTCCAGTGTCGTCGCCTTAACCTGCGCTATCGCGATGAGCGTGGCCGCACGGTCTTTGCCTACGCGCTCAACAACACGGTCATCGCGAGTCCTCGCATCCTGATCCCGCTGCTTGAAATTCACCAGCAGCGCGACGGCAGCGTGCGCATTCCGGAGCCCCTGCGCGGATACATGGGCGGCGTATCGCAGATTGGGCCGTGAGCGACGGAGCGCAGCGGCGCTCAGCGGCAATTGAGAACGATCTGTGGCAATCCGCGCCGCTCGGCCGCCGTTGATCGCGATTTGGGGCCATGGGCGTCGAGCTGTCAAACGCAGCGGTATGCCACGGCGCTCAGCGGCGCCGAGCTGCAATCTCGTCACGAGAGGTCCGCAGGCGGCGCAGGAGATCCTGATGCAAGGCCGAGGTCGCGCTGTTTGTCGCCTCGGCAGAGTGTTCCATCTGCTCGATTCCGTCACTGAGCACGGCAAAGGCGCCATCGAAGTCATGGCGCTTCGTGAGCAACTCGGCGCGAGCCAGGGCAAGGCGCCCGAGCTCGATCCGCGCGGTCGGGGTCGCAGCGACTTCAGGGGGCAGACCTTCGAGGGCCGCCAGCGCGGAGTCGAGCAGCTCAGCCGGCTCGGCGAGAGATCCGAGTTCGACCTGAAGCGAAGCGAGCGAAATGCGAAGTCTCGCCCGGTCGAGATCCACCAGCGTGGAGGCCGCGCCTTCGGCCGAGTCATCGCCCGTGCGCCCGGCCGACGGCGCTGCGGCGAGTGTCGCCAGCGCGGTCCGATAGAGTTGGATTGCCTCATGCGCTGTCGCCGACTCCTGCCTGAGCAGGTCGGCGAGCGCTTCGCGCGCTCCGAAAAGCACGCTCGTGTGGACCCGCTGCGTGGGATCGCGCTCGAGCGTGGTCCTGGCGCCATCGATCGCCAGTCGCAGGAGTGGAACGGCCTCGCTCCGCTCGCCCGCGCGGCCCAGAATGGAACCCGCCTCGAAGCGAGCCACCACGAGATCACCTCGGGCCCGCTCATTCTGCGGGTCATCGCGCGCGAGCTGCTCGGCCATCGCGAGTTCAAGACGGGCCGCCTCGATCGCCTCCTGCGTGCGCCCCGTCTCCTCCAGCGCCTGCGCCAGGACGGCATGGGCGCGCATCACATCGCGCCGGGCCCGCGCCGTGTCCGACGCGGCGAGAATCGCCTCCCGAATCGCGAGCATCTGCCGATACGACTCGACGGCTCGCTCAGGTCGGCCCGCCTTTGACTCCATCCAGCCGATGCGGAGGAGCGCGGTGGTGATCTCGCGACGCGCGTCGGCATCGGTGGGCTTGCGTTCAAGAAGTTCGCGGCGGATCTCGAGGGATTGCTCGTACGCCGCGAGCGCTTCGGCCCCGCGCCCCTGCATGTCGAGCAGATCACCCACGGAAGCGAGCGCCACGGCGAGGCCGCGACGATCGAGTTCATCGCCGCTGTCGGCATGCGCTCGCCGCAGGGCGAGCCCTGTCTCAGCCGATTCAAGTGCCGCGGGAATCTCCCCTCGCAGGCGAAGATTGTCGGCGCGCAAGAGCGCGTTCGCCGCCAGGTGTCGTTCGATGACGCCGACATCACCGTGCAGCGTGCGAGCCTCTTCGAGCAGCGCCGCCGATTGCGCGAGCGTGGCCAAGGCGGCGGCGGTGTCGCCAAGGTTGCCGCTTCGAGTGCCCCCCTGGATCTCCGCCAAGCGTCGATAGCCGCCAGCGACTTCAATCAACAGCTCGGGGTCTTCAGAGGACTCCTCCCGAAGGCGGGCCAGGTGCGAGAGCGCGTTCTCCACCAGCCGCCGACGCACCTCGACGGCGCCTGCAAGTCGCGCAATCGCATCGTGGTAGTCGTAGAGCAGCGAGCGGATGAGCGTTCGAACCTCTCCCAGGCGCCGCTCGGCAATGACATTCGCGGCCAGCGCCGCATCGCGCTCCGCGGCGGCTCGTCGCGCCTGCCATGCCGTGGCGCCGATGCCGGCCGCGAGCGCCATCACCAGCAGCAGCGCGAGCGCCACCACGCCGCGGTGCCGCGACGCGAAGCGCGAGAGTCGATAGAAGAGCGCGTCCGGTCGGGCCGTGACGGGCTCGCGATCGAGGTGGCGCCGGAGATCCTGGCCCAGCGCCTCGGCGGAGGGATAACGCCGCTGCGGCTCCTGGCGAAGCGCCATCAGCACCACCTGGTCGAGATCGCCCGCGAGTTGTCGGGCGAGCTTGGCGGGCGAGGTGCCACGGCGAAGCGCAAGTTCCTCGGCACTCACGCGCACATCACCGCGCAACGGACCGGCGAGCCACGATGGCTCGCTCACCGGCACGACGACAACGCTGCCCGGCCTCGGCGGGTTGGCACCTGTCACCACGCGCTCGATCTCCGCGGGATCGCGCGTGATGAAGCGATATGGGCGCCGACCGGTGAGGAGCTCGTAGAGGATGACGCCGAGGGCGTAGACATCGGTGGCGGTCGAGATCGGCTCACCGCGCACCTGCTCGGGCGCGGCGTACTCGGGGGTCATGAGCTGGATGCCGGCCGCCGTCGGCGCGAGCGCTCCCGGCGCGAGTGCTGGATTGAGGAGCTTGGCAATGCCGAAGTCGAGGAGCTTCGGAACTCCATCTGCGCCAACGAGAATGTTGCGCGGCTTCAGATCGCGATGCACCACCAGATTCCGATGCGCATGGTGCACCGCGTCGCACACGGTTCGGAGCAGTTCGACGCGCTGCGACACCGAAAGGCGCCGCGCGTCGCACCACTCGTCGATGGGCTGACCTTCGACGAACTCCATGGCGAAGTAGGGTTCGCCGCGTTCGCTCTCTCCTGCATCGAGCAGGCGCGCGATGTTCGGGTGATCGAGCGATGCGAGCACGGCCCGCTCGCGATCGAAGCGCACCAGCACATCTTCGACAGCACTTCCCGCGCGAACCACCTTGAGCGCCACCGGCCGAGAGGCGACGGCCCCCTCGCGCTGGGCGAGGTAAACGACGCCCATTCCACCAGCGGCAAGCCGCTTCAGAATGCGATAGGGACCGATCCGCGTGACCTCGGGACCCGCCGCTCCCGGCTCCGCCCGGCCCACGGCGGACGCGTCCACGGGCGAGGTCTCATCTGGTTCGCGGGAGTGGCCCGTGTGCATGTCAGAGGTTCTCTTGGTGGCCCACGCGAGGCCCCGCCGGCCGTTGCCACAGTCCGAAATCGACCAGAGAGCCCTCGGTCTGTCAAGACATGCCCGTTAGACTCGTTTCCGCGGGCCAATGCGGTCGAATCAAGGGCGAGTGGGAGAAGTCATGAAGAGCATGCAGGGCAGGTGCGAATGGTTGCGGACCGGAGTGGTGTCGACGATCGTGCTTCCGATCGCGGTGATGTCAAGCGCCGCGCTCGCGGTCGATCGAACCTGGGTGGGCTCCACGGGGCTTCCACCCGGCGACGGGACCACTTTCAACAGTGCGCTGAATTGGTCGCCGGTCGGCGTCCCCAACGCGCTCGATGCCGCGATCTTCAACGGCGTCGGTGGTGACATCCTCTTCGGCAGCGCCTTCACCAACAACCGGCAGCTCATCGTGCGCGGGCTCACGCCGCAGGTGCGCCTGCTGCTTCAAGGCGATGCGTACTTTCTGAACGCGCCCGAGACGAGCGGCCCCGATCGCCCCTTCCTCGTCGGCCCGAATCCCGGCGATGGAGTTGAGCTCGAAGTCCTCGACGGCACGCTGATCGCCGGTGCCGCCGCGATCGCCGTCGCGCCGGGCTCCGACGCGACGCTGCGCGTGCTCGACACCGCCACCGTGATTCTCTTCGGGCCCGTTGACATTGCCGACGAAGGCGTCGCGACGCTGGAGGTTTTGCAGGGCTCGGCGCTGCTGACCACGGCCGATGTCCACGCCGCGCGTGAACCGGGGTCGGAGGCATCGATCACTCTCGACGGCACCGGAACTTCGTGGTCCGTTGCGGGTTCGCTCTTCCTCGGTGGGTCGGACCTTGGCGCGGGAGGTCTGGCGGCGCTTACAGTCACGAACGACGCCGCGCTTTCCGTTGGCGAACTTCTGACGCTTCGTCCGGAGAGCGAAGCGACCATCAGCGGCGCCACGCTCGATATCGGTGCGCTGCACACGACCGCGGCAACGCTCGCCATCGACGCGACTTCGATTGCGTCGGTGAATGCCGGTGTTCCAGCTTCGGGTCCGGGGCTCTCGATCGGCACGACCGCGCCGGGCGAGGTCACCTTGAGAAGTGGCGCACGCGTGGTGGCGGGCGATGTGATCCTTGGAGCGGAAGCGCTTCTCGATCTTGACGCGTCGCGCGTGGAGTGCGATGCACTCGACATCCACCCGCTGGCTCGCATCAGGGCGACCTTTGCACCGGGGAGCGTCACACCGGGCGAGCAGAGCCTCTTCCGCGTGACCTCGATGGCCACACTCTCCGGGTCGTTGGCGCTCGAGCTCGCCGATCCTCTTGATCCGCCAACTTTGGGCGCATCGCTCGATGTTGTTGAAGCGAACGCCGTGAGCGGAGCGCTGCTCGTCACCACGACTCCGCTGCTTGGTGGCTTGAACTTCGTCGATCTCAGCGAGGTCGACGACCTCGGCGGTACGCGCGTGGTGGCCGAAGTGAAGACGCTGGACCTGCGCTTGAGCGTTGATCCGCCGACGACAAGTCCCCTGCCTGCACCGCCGAACCTGCTCACCGTCGCGCCATTCGGTGGCGATCCGCTGTTGCTCGATGCCGCAGTCACGATTCCCGGTGCGACACGACGAGACCCGGGTTCACTTCTGATTCTCACCAACACGCTGCCTTTCCCGGGAGGAACCCCGGGTTACATCGAGACGACGGTCATTCCGGTCGGAGCCGAACCCGCGGGACTCGGGAACGGTGATCTCGGTGGACGCGGACTTCGCGACATCGCGGTGTCGAGTCGCGGAAGCGGCACCGTGACGATCGTGCGAAACCTCGGAGGCAGCGTGGTGGGCGATCCGGGCTTCAAGGTGTCGCAGATCCTCGACCTTGGCGGCGCACCGGGCGGCCTGGGCATCGCTGACATCACCGGGAACGGCGCGCTGGACATCGTTGTCGCCGAGTCGATCAGCGGCGCCTTCGTGGTGCTCTTCAACGATGGCACGGGCTTCTTCGCCGTCGGCTCGGTGGTGCCATCGGGAACTGGAACAAAGGGCGTCAACCCCACCGATCTCGACAACGACAAGGACATCGATGTCGTCGCGCTCAACAGCGGCGTGCCGGGTGATCCGTCGACCGCATCGGTGTCAGTGCACATCAACACGCTCGTGAAGGGCGGACCTTTCACCGGCTTCGAACCCGGTGTTTCCTATGCGGTCGGGCCCGATCCGTTCGCGCTGGCGACCGGCGACCTCAACGGAGATGGCTTCCCGGAGATTGTGACCGCCAACGCCGGCGATGGCACGCTGTCGCTGCTCATCAATCGCGGTGACGGCACCTTCGAACCCGCGGTTTCACTCGATGCCGGTGGCACGCCGACGGCCCTCGCGCTCGTCGATCTCGACGGAGACGCCGCGAGCGATCTCGACATTGCCGTGATCGTCGACAACGCCGGTGTTCCCTCGCTCACCGTGTTCCGCAACGACACCACCAATGGCTATCTCGTGCTCGTGCCGATCTTCAATGCGCAGAGCGTCTTCGGCATTCCCGCTGCGCTCGCAAGCGGCGATGCGAATGGTGAAGGACCACCGGATCTCGTGCTCGCGGGCGCCGGGGAGGCCGGTGGAATCGCCGCGGGTCTTCTGCCCGGCGCGATCTCGGTGCAGGTTTCTCAGCCGATTGCGTGTCTCGGTTCGCTCGACGGCAATGGTGTGGTCGACGGTGCCGACCTGGCGATCCTGCTGGGTGCCTGGGGCCCGAACCCCGGTTCTCCTGCTGATCTCAATGGCGACGGTTTCGTGAATGGCGCTGACATCTCGATCCTTCTCGCGAACTGGGGCGCGTGCAACTGAGAGACTCGAGCGCGGCGTTCGACCGTGTTCGGCGGCGACATGGCGTGAAGTCCGACCGTAGGCTGTCGTGGCCATGAGCGATGTTCCGCGCCTCACGCTCCAGCATGAAGATGGGCCGGTGCGGATCGACCATGCGCTTCCCGCAGGAGAAGCCTGCGAAGTTGGGCGGGCGCCAAGTTGTGCGCTGAGGCTCGACCATGAGAGCATTTCGAGGAGCCACGCGCGACTCGCCGTCGTCGATGGCCAATGGACCGTCGCCGATCTGGGCAGTCGCCACGGCACATATGTCAATCAGGAGAGGCTCGCACCGGAACACCCTCGTCGGCTCGCGTCGGGCGATCTGCTGGTCGTCGGTCCGTGGCGATGGCGCGTCGAACTCGAGGGATCCGGTCGCGCCGACGAGCGCATCGCGATGCGTCGCGTGGTGCGCTCCGGAGCCGAGACCTATGCCACTCGGCCGACCATCTTCCTGCGCCTCCAATCGACGAGCGCCGAGCAGCGCGAGGTGAGTTGGCAGGAGTTTCACGATCGCTATGCGCCAGTCATTCGCGGCTTCGTGCGCAATGCCGGAGGCCGTGGCGATGATGCGGAAGATGTCGTCCAAGATGTGCTCCTCGGCTTCTTCCAGGCAGCGCCGCGATTCACCTATGACCCCGAGCGCGGGCGCTTTCGCGGATATCTGAAGCGTTGCACGCTCAATGCCATGCGCCGACGGCGCCACGGCCAGGTGACCGCTGGAGCCTCGAGCGTTCCACTCGATGAGATCGACCCGGCGCTCGACGAGGAGAGCGAAGCACCGTGGGAGAACGCCTGGGCGGAACATCTCTTTGAACGCGCCGTGCGCGAGATCGCCGCGCGCGTCGATGCGAAGACCTTCGAGGCATTCGAACTCTACGGCCGCCGCGGCATGCCGGCGGAGCAGGTTGCCGAACAGCTCGGCCTCGCGGTCAACAGCGTGCATCAGGCGAAGACGCGAGTGACCAAGATGGTCCGTGATGCTGTCGACGCCCTCCGCGCCGCAGAGGGATGACAGAGGCGTCTTCGCCGCTCAGATTGAACAGTCGGGCGTTGCCTGTGAGGACCACCGCGCAGCTCCGAAGCGTGCGCTGCGTGAATCGTGAGCGCTACCGCCGAGTTCCAAGTCGTGCGCGGCGTTGTCCATGCGACAGCGCGCATCAGCGCTTGGCGGTTCGCGAGACTGACAGCGCGTCAGCGATCGGTGGATCGTGAACTCGACAGCGAGTGAGCCATCAGTTGGTGACCCGAATCTGCGCGGCGCGCGATGTGTCGAGCGACACCCGGACACCGCGCCTTGGGCTGAGTCGCATGACGCCCTTTGCGGCGCCGGGTGAAAGCACGCGCAGCGTCGCTCCAGGCGTGAGTGCGTGCTTCGCCGCAAAGCGCAGAAAGTCAGCGGATTGATCGAGCAGACGCTCAACGATCACGCTTTCGCCGGGGGTGCAGTCGACAAGTCGACGCCCCAACTCGTGACGCCCCGCGGCGCGTCGCGGAATCGGATCTCCATGCGGATCGGTCTCCGGGAATCCGAGGAAGCGATCGAGCGCTAGAAGCACGCGGTCAGAGAGCGCGTGCTCGATCCTCTCCGCCTCGTCGTGCACCTCGGACCAGTCGAGGCCGAGCGTTCGCACCAGAAAGGTCTCGACCAGGCGATGTCGATGCAGCACGGCCGCCGCCGCTCTCGCCCCGACCGGCGTGAGGGCCACGCCGCCGTAGCGCTCGTAGCGGACCAGCCCCTCCTTCGAGAGGCGCTTCACCATGCTGGTGACACTGCCCGGCGTGAGACTCAGTGCGGCGGCAAGTTCACCGAGAGAGACGAGCGCTGCATCGACACTCGCGGACGGTCGTGTGGCGCCGCGACGCACCCCCCGCCCGCCGGCCCCTCGTCGCCGGCCCCCTGCACTCCCCGAGAGCGCAAGGATCTGCTTGAGGTAGTTCTCGACCGTGTCCGATCGAGCCGGCGACGCTCGCCCTGACGAAACCCACGATTCGGCCCTTCGTCGCGGCATCAGAAGGTCACCTGCACCCGAATCGTCGCGAGCAGCGCATCTCGAATCGAGGCATCACGTCGGGCCTTCGAATCCACTGCACATCCGGCTGAATCGCAATCGAATCGGTGATCTGGATGCGGTAGTAGGCCTCCAAGCCAAGCTGGAACGAACTTGGTGTGGCGGTGATCCTGCCGTCGCCGGTGAACTGCGCGTAGTTGACTTGAACCCCGATCGAGTCCGCGCGGCGGCCTGGAACGAGGCCCGTCGCCACCACACCTGACACCACCGAGAAGGTCACCGCATTGGACGAAGGCCTGCCGAATCCGAGCTGGCTGAACAGCGCAACGCCCTGCGATGCGTCGAGATCCTGCGAGAGGTTCAGAACGGTCTGCGCGGCGCCGAGATAGAAGCCATCTGAGCCTCGCGTGAGATACGGCGACCACAGCGCGTCGCCCTCGTCGAGACCCTCGCCACCGCTCTTACTCGACGACACTGACGGCGGCAGAAAGCCCACGGTGCCGGTCTGCCACCACGCACCCGCTTGGATCATGCCGGGGAGTAGGTCGT
The DNA here is from genome assembly GCA_019636735.1 of Phycisphaeraceae bacterium. Lineage (NCBI taxonomy): Bacteria > Pseudomonadati > Planctomycetota > Phycisphaerae > Phycisphaerales > Phycisphaeraceae > Phycisphaeraceae bacterium. The sequence continues at coordinate 7,698 of JAHBWY010000012.1, read as the reverse complement.
CATAGAGTCGCCATCCGACTTCCGCCTCGGTGATGAAGAACCAACTGCCCGGGTTGTTGAAGAAGCTCTTTGGTCCGCGTGTGCCGGTGTTGGGCCACCGGGTGCCTCGCTCCACATCGAAGTAGTTGGTTGTTCCATCGAACCACCCGAATCGACCAATGACGCGGTCGATCGGCTCGACCTCGATCGCAAGCCCCACCGCCTGCTCCGGGTAGGTCGGAAGGAATCCCACCAGCGGACCGGGATAGTCTGCGGCCGAGGTGATGAAGTTCGCGGCACCGGGAGTTACGGCGAAGAGCGCGTTGGCATCCTGCTTTCCGAAGCGGATCCGAAGGCGATCGTCCCACAGGATCTGCTCGTACCAGAGCTCGGAGAGCTGGGTGACGGAACCGATTCCACTGATGAGGTCACTCCACCCCCAGAAGTCAGGGACCAGTGCGTCGGGGTTTCGCGATTGGCCGTAGGCGATCATCGCCACATTGAAGCGACCACCCTCGAGATCGATGAGCGGCTTGGTCCTCAGGGCGAGGTTCAGGTCGAGGAGCGGCAGGAAGACGAATCCGCGTGAGAGACCGCCCATGGTGTTCCACGCGTTGTCGACGGTGAGTGTGCCACCGAAGTCGATTCCTGCTGCCGAGAGGTCGCTGCGAACCCCCCAGAGATCCCCGAGTGCACCGAAGTCGGGCACCTGTTCGGCGGAGAGCTCATCCTGCGTGAATGGCTCCATCGCGTCGGACTCAGTCTGTGGCCACGCCGACGCATGCGCGGCCAGGCCGCTCGCCAGCAACCACGCCAATGGAACGTGCCGGAAGCGCCGCTCGTGCGGCCCAGCATGGCGTCGCAGCAGACCCATGGCCCCCACGCTACAGGTTTTTGTTTGATGAGTCAAACTTGAGAGTTTGATGAGTCAAGGTTACTCGATACACTTCCCGCATGGGTCACTCTCGATGGCTGGTGGTGGCTGCCGTGCTGCTCTCGATGGCTGGTTGCGAACCCGGGGGCGGTGATGCTGCATCTGAGCGGGGCTCGCACCCCTTCCCTTCGAAGGTCGTCGCAACGACCGGGATGGCGGGCGACCTCGCCCGCCGAGTGCTGGGCGATGCCGCGAGCGTTGAAGTCCTGATGGGCCCCGGAGTCGATCCGCATCTCTACAAGCCGACGCGCGACGACATGGCGAAGATCTTGCGCGCCGACCTCGTTGTGAGCAACGGCCTGCTGCTCGAAGGGAAGATGGGCGATCTCCTCGGCCGCCAGCGGAGTGGCGTCGCGCTCGGCTCGCTTCTCCCTCCAAGTGAGCTGCTCCTCTCGAGCGGCGACGACGGTGAGCCAGACCCCCACATCTGGATGGATCCCCTGCTCTGGGCCCTCGCGGCGGAGCGCTTCGCGGAGGCGCTTGCGGCCGATCATCCGGAAGCGCGCGAGGCACTCACTCGGCGCGCGGCCGACTACGCCGAGGAACTTCGAGCGCTGCATGCGTGGTCGCGCGAGGCCATCTCCACGGTGCCCGAGGCGCGGCGCGTGTTGATCACCTCGCATGATGCCTTTGGCTATCTCGGTCGCGCCTATGGAGTGCGGGTCGAGGGAATCCAAGGCGTCTCCACTGATTCTGAGCCCGGACTCAGACGGATTTTGGAACTCGTGGACCTCGTAGTGCGTCAGCAGGTTCCGGTCGTCTTCGTGGAGACCAGCGTTCCTCGACGCAGCGTGGAGGCGTTGATCGAGGGCGCACGCGCCCGCGGTCACCAACTCGCGGTGGGAGGCGAGCTCTTCTCCGATGCCCTCGGGCCCGCCGATCGCTGGGAGGGATCGGTCGCCGGCATGCTTGATCACAACATGACCGTCATTGTGCGAGGGCTCGGCGGCACGGCGCCGGAGCGCGGATGGCGCGGTCGGCTGGGCGCGGCCGCATCTACGGCGAAGTCGCCGCCGGTCGATGGTGCGCCAGAGTCCGGGAGGGACCATGTCGAGCGCCCGTGAACAGACGCGAACCGATCGACTTGGGGCGGAGCATGCGCCCGATGCGGCGCTCTGCGTGCATGACCTCACGGTGGGGTATCAGGGCCGCCCGGTCCTCTGGGACATCGATCTCGATGTTCCGCGCGGATCGATCGTCGGGCTGGTTGGCCCCAATGGCGCCGGCAAGAGCACGCTCCTTCGAGCCGTGATGGAGATGATTCCCCGCCTCTCAGGCGAGGTTCGCATCCTGGGCCAGCCACTTGCCAAGGTTCGACAGCGCGTCGCCTTTGTTCCGCAGCGAGAGAGCGTCGATTGGGAGTTCCCGGTTCGAGTGATCGATGTCGTCACGATGGGCCTCTTTGGACGCATCGGCTGGTTTCGGCCCGTCCGGCGAAGGCATCACGCGCAAGCGATGGTCGCCCTCGAACGGGTCGGCATGGCGGAGTTGGCGGAGCGGCAGATCAGCCAACTCTCCGGGGGTCAGCAGCAGCGCACCTTTCTCGCGAGGGCGCTGGTGCAGGACCCCGAGGTGGCTCTGCTCGATGAGCCCTTCGCAGCGGTCGACGCCGCGACCGAGGAGGCGATCGTGGCCATCCTGCGCGAGCTGCGTTCGCGCGGCCGCACGATGCTTGTGGTGCACCACGACCTCCCGACGGCGCCGCTCTACTTCGATCGCATCATCCTTCTCAATCAGCGTGTGGTCGCCGAAGGTCCGACGGCCGAGGTCTTCACGGCGGAGAACCTCCATCGCGCGTACGGAGGCTCGCTGACCATTCTGAGTGAGGCTGCCACCGCCCTTGGTGCTGCACGGAGCCGATCGTGATCGCCGGGCTTGCGGTGCTCCTCGACGACCACAACGCGCGCGTCGTCATGCTCGGGTCGGGCGCGCTCGGCGCCGTGTGCGGGCTGCTCGGGACATTCCTCGTTCTGCGACGGCGCGCCCTTCTTGGTGATGCGATCAGTCATGCGGCGCTTCCCGGTGTCGCCCTCGGGTTCATCGCGGGGCTCGTATTCGCCGGCGCCGACAGCGCCCGTTCACTGCCATGGCTCCTCGCGGGCGGCGCGCTCGGTGGCGCGCTTGGTGTGGCTGCCACCGAGTTGCTTCGGCGCGCCACCCTCCTTCGCGACGATGCTCGACTTGCGATCGTCCTCAGTGTCTTCTTCGGCGCGGGCGTGGTGCTCCTCAGCGTCATCCAGTCGCTCCCGACCGGACATGCCGCAGGACTCGAGGGGCTCATCTACGGTCGCACCGCGACCATGCTCGCCCGCGACGCGTGGCTCATCGCCATTGTTGCCGTCGTGACCACGGCCCTCGGGCTCTGCTTCGCGCGCGGCTGGAAGGTCTTGTGTTTCGACGAGGAGTTTGCCCGCGCTGTCGGTCTTCGGGTCGCCCGATTCGACGCCGCGCTGATGGCGCTTGCCACGCTGGTGACGGTCGCTGGCATGCAGGCGGTGGGCCTGATCCTGGTCGTTGCACTCCAGGTGATTCCTGCCGCGGCCGCCCGCTTCTGGAGCGATCGCCTGTCGCTGTGCGTCGTCCTGGCCATGGGGCTCGGCGCCTCATCGGGCGTCATCGGTGCCGCGCTCAGCGCACTGCTTCCGAACCTGCCCTCAGGTGCCGTGATCGTTCTGGTTGCGGCAGCGCTCTTCGTCATGAGCCTGCTCTTCGGCCCCGCGCACGGAATGGCATGGCGCGGTCTGCTGCACTGGCGAGCGGCGCGGGAAGTGGCACTCGAACACCTGCTCCGCGCCCAGTTCGAGGCAGTCGAGGCCGATGGAAAGGGCGACGCGATGACATCGGCGACCTCAGGGGCCGCAGCAAGTTTCTTGAGCCACGACAATTCGGCCTTCAGTTCGCACGGTGGCGTCACCCTCGAGGCGATTCAAGCAAGGCGACGCTTTCGCCCCCCCGCCCTGCGACGAGCAGTCTCGATGGCCCTCCGTCGCCGTCTGATCTGGCGCGATGCCGGGGCGCGCCTCCACTTCACCGATGCGGGGTGGCAGGAGGCGGCGCGGCTGACGGCGCGGCACCGGCTTTGGGAACACTTCCTGATCGAGCGTGCAGGCGTGCAGGCGAGTCATGTCGATCGCGACGCGGACATGGTCGAGCATGTCCTCTCCCCCGCGCTTCTTGCGAGAATCGAACGAGCCATCGGGTTCTGCGGAGCGCTCCCGCGCGACCCGCACTCGTCGAGGGACATGGCGCACGGCTCCAGTTCCGCACTTCCTCGCTCCGAGTCGCCGGAGCCCAGTGCCAACACACCGTCGCGCACCACTGAGACATGGTCGCACAGAAGCGACGCCCCGCCACATTCCAACGCGGTGCAGCCGCACACGCCCAGGGATCCGCCCAGTGCAGGTGAGTGCGACACCCCAGGCCCGCAGGCGGCTCCACACGATCCGGAGGTTCACCAACGATGATCGTGGCGAGCCTCACCAGGTGGTCGTGGTCGCTCGACGGGTGGATCGTGGTGGTCGGCGCGCTCGCCGCGGCCGCATGCGCCATCCCGGGCTCGCTCCTTCTGCTTCGGCGCATGAGCCTCATGGGCGATGCGATCAGCCACGCCGTGCTGCCCGGCATCGCGGCGGCGTTCCTGCTGACCGGAAATCGAGCAAGCCTTCCAATGTTTCTTGGTGCGGCCATGGTCGGCGCCTTGACCGCGCTGGCAAGCGAGTGGCTGCGTGCCCGAGGCCGCGTCGAAGAGAACGCCTCGATCGGCGTGGTCTTCACCTCGCTGTTCGCCCTGGGGATTCTGCTGATGGTGCGCGGATCGGCGCGAGTGGATCTCGACCCCTCCTGCGTGCTCTTCGGCGGCATCGAGTTCACGCCACTCGATCTCGTGTCGATCGGCGGTGTGGTGGTGCCGCGCGCCGTTCTTACCATCGGAGGAGTGCTGGTTCTGAATGTGATCTGTGTCGTCGCGTTCTGGAAGGAGCTCGCGCTCTCGATCTTCGACCCTCAGTCAGCAGCCTCGCTTGGCTTGCGCCCGAGGCTCTTGCAGGCCATGGTGATGATGATGACCGCCATCACCGCGGTGGCGTGCTTTGAGAGCGTGGGCAGCATTCTGGTGGTCGCCCTTCTGGTGGTTCCGGCGGCGACGGCGCGCCTCCTGACCTTGCGCCTGTCGGCCATGGTGATCGTCGCCGTTCTTGTCGGAGCGGTTGCCGCGGCGACCGGTCACATGGCGGCCGTAGTGGTTCCTGCGTTGCTGGGCGCAGGCAGTGTCAACACGGCGGGCAGCATCGCGGTCATGGCCGGGGCGCTCCTTGTGCTCGTCATTCTCACGCGGCGGCCGCGGCGCGGAGTTCGTCTCGAATGGCGCGGAGCACGGCGAGCTGTTCACTCGTCATAGTGAAGTCGCGCGAGACCATCGGCGCTTCGACGGGCACTCGATCATCGCCGATTCCGGCGCTGCGAGACGCCGTGACACGCGCGAGGATCAGGTCGCGGATCTCTTGGGCATTCGTGAGTCCCTCGATGAGGGCGTGATGGCCAAGCTTGACGGGCTGGCCCTGAGCCTGCACCGACCCGCCGCCCGCCGTCTCAACCATCACCGTGGCCAGACCGAAGAAGCGCTGGAGCGGTCCCTGCACGACTCGCACATTCTGCACATTCTCAAAGGTGAGCGTCAGTTCGCGAATGCTCCACACGCCCTGCCGGACTCGGAGGCTTCGCCGCGACATCACATACCAGGTGGTGTCGAAACGAAGGTGAATGGCGACATACGCGACGATATCCGGAACAACGATGATCGCGAGCGCTACCGGCGCAAGGATGACGGCCACCCAGGTCAGGTTCGCGAAATACAGCGCCACCGTTGCAGCGATCCACAGCACAACCAGCACCACATCGATGATGAGCAGCGCAATCCAGAAGCGGAACTTGAGATAGCGAAGAAACGCGGGCGATGGGTGAAACGAGTCCGCGACATCGCCAGGTGCAATCGGGAGCGAGGGCGGTTCCTGCGGAAGCTTGAACCAGACCGCGAGGAGGCGCCAGACACCTCGGTACGCCCGGACGGCCACCTCAGAGCGAGCTTCACTTGGAGATGCGGCGCGGTGAAGAGGCGCATGACTCATGTGCGGCGTTCCAGTCTCGCTGTGAAGAGGCGCATGGCTTAGGTGCGGCGTTCCAGTCTCGCTGTGAAGAGGCGCATGGCTTAGGTGCGGCGTTCCAGTCTCGCTGTGAAGAGGCGCATGGCTTAGGTGCGGCGTTCCAACTCATCGAGTCGCTCCCGCAGCGCTCGAACTTCGAGGAGAATCTCCCTCAGCACTCGAGTGGCCTCACAACTTCCCGGCTCCGGGAAGGGCGCTTCGTCACCGATGCCCGCCTCTACGCCCGCCTCTACGCCCGCCTCTACGCCCGCCATCGCGCCGCGAGCCACGGCTGCGGAACGCCCAGGCGCCGGGCCGTCGAGCGCCTCGCCCTCGGTGTCACCGGCGGCGCCGCGCATGCGCGCGTAGAGCCAGTCGCGCAGCGCGTCGGCCTCAAGCACCCCTTCGATCTGCATTTCGGCCGCGGCGCTGCCCGATGCCGTCTGGAGTGAAATCGTCGCGAGCCCAAGCCACCGCTGGAGCAGTCCTCGCGTGACATGAATGTCCTGGATGCGTCGATAGGTCAGGTGAACCTCCTGCCTGAACAGCACGCCGACTCGCATCGAGATGCCATCGCGGTCCACGCGGTACCGCAGCGATTTGTATCGCAGGAACAAAGGAAGGAACACAATCGGCGCGAAGATCAGCGACGCCAGCGAGACGATGAGGTAGTAGGTGAGGAGTCGCGGATCGGGCCGTTCGATCGACGCAGGATCGAACTGGGCAGTGGATCGCTGCGCGCCACCGCGAGGGGAGTCACGATGGGGCGAAGGAGCTGGCGGCTCGCTTGGCATGGGGATAGCGTAGAGCGATTCCCTTGGGGGGCTCGGGAGTGGCGAGGAGGTCGAGTGTGCTCGAGGCGCATCGGGAGTTCGGCGGGCTTCACCCGCGCTCCGGGGGGCAGAGGCGTCGGCACGACACGGTGCAGCACTCGCCGCGGCATCTGTGCTGGGTGAGTTCCGGCGTGTTCAGGAGCTGGTCCCCCGACCGCTGCCGCGGTGCTCGGCTGACAATAGTATCGGGCACTCCTGCCGCCGCACCGTCGGGGCTGTGCGGGAATCCCGGATTGCACCGTGGCAGGCGCACGCTGTGGACGGGCCACCGTTGACGCAGCGACTGGGCACGGTAAGATCCTCGGCCCGCGTTCGGACGGCCGAGCCGCTCCCCCGCGGGCACAAGTCCATATCCCCGATAGCTCAATGGTAGAGCGGGCGGCTGTTAACCGCCAGGTTGCTGGTTCGAGCCCAGCTCGGGGAGTTCAACGGCCCGCCCAAAGTCTGGGCGGGCCGTGTCGTTTACAGCCAGCGCCGAGAGGAAACACCCCGGTTCGACGGCGTGGCGAGGGGTCTGCGCTCTCGGCTTTGAAGAGTGCGCGGAGGGTCCCGAACAGAACGATCACTCGTGGACCAAATGTACCCCGGACTCTCGCGCTCTCCAACTCTCCGTTTACAGCGTTCCGGGATCGGGGTCCCGATCAGCACGAGCTTCGTGGCTTCAGTCTCAGAGGACATCTCTGTGCCACAAGGCCCAACCGTAGCGAACGCTCGCGATCTCAAGTTGACGACGCCGATGGGCTGACGCGAGGGCAGCGGTCGCTCGCAGAGGCACTGTCCGCAATTCGCTCCGATTGAGGGGCGGCGATCAGTC
>JAHBWY010000011.1 GCA_019636735.1 Phycisphaeraceae bacterium | reverse complement strand
TCGCTGTCATCGAGCCGTTCGCCTTGATGTCGGCCTCGGTGTAGATGCCGCCGGGTGTCAGGTAGAGCGCCCGCTCTTCGTCGGCATCAATGCCCGCGGGCATGTCGTCGTGTCCGCCCGCGGAGTCCGAACCGTCATGCCCCGCGCCGGGCTGCGCCCCGTGCGGCGTCTTGGGCGTGGAGCCCGCGATCGCCGCGACGAGTTTGGCCATCCGTTCTTCGTCCTTGAGCCCGTCCCATCGCAAGGCGCAGTCGCCATCGCAGAAGCCGACCGTCTGGCCCTTGAAGTCGCGGGTGTGGAAGGCGTTGACGATGTCGCCGGTCATCGGGCAGACTTTGTTCACAGGTGCCGCGCCGATCGCTCCCTTCTCAACCGTGAACGTGAAGGGCACGGTCAGGACCCGCTCCTTCTCCGCCGTGCCCACGTTGAACTGGGCCCACGCCTTGTAGGTGCCCGGCTGCTTGAAGTGGGCCTCGAAGTCGACCTTGGGGCCGCCCAGGCCCTTCCCCGCATCCGCCGTCTTTGACGCAGAGCCGCCGTGGCCCGCGTGCTCGTCCTTCTTCGCTTCAGCGCCATGTCCGCCGTGCGCATCGTGCCCGTCTGCGCCGTGCTCGCCGCCTTCGTGAGGATGAGCATGCACGAACTGCGTCCCGTCCTCGCTGATGATGACCAGGTGCCCCATCGCGCCCAAGTATGGACGGAGCGTGGTCACCGGCTTGCCGTCCTTGGTGATCGTGAAGGACATATGAGCCTTGCCGCTTGCCTTGATCGCCCCTTCGGTGTCCAGGGCGACCGTGAACCCGTCGATGGTCTTGGGCTTATCGGCATCCACCGTCAGCGGCACGGCGGGCTTGGGCGTCCCCATCGCTGTGACCTTCACGGGCACCACCTGCTGCGGCGAGCCCTTGGGCGTGAAGTCGAAGTAGAGCGTGTACTCCCCGCCCGCCGGGAAGGTCATGGGCATCGTGAACGCGCCGTCCGCGCGCCGAGTGGGGTGCTCGTGCGCGAACCACGAGAGGTCCTTGCTCACGACCAGCAGGTGCAGCACCTTCTCGTGAACGGTGTCCAGGTCTTGGACGGGAGTTCCCTTGGCATCCTTGGGCGTGAACACCATCGGCACGGCCTTGCCCGCTTCGATCGCCTTGCCGCCCTCCGCGGCGACGATGACGCTGTGGGTCGGCGCGGCGATCTCGTGTCCGTGCGCGTGACCGTGCCCATCGGCCATCGCCGGCGCCAGCGCGGCGACCTTGACCGCCGCGGCCTTCACGGGCACGAACGCCGCCTTGCTCTTGGCGACGTCGCCGCCGTCGGCGATGTTGTGCAGGTTGTCCGCCGCGTCGGCGAGCTCCTTGCCGGCGAGGTTGATCTCCCTGACCTTCTCCCGCGGCACGCCGCTGTCCTTGGCGAGCGCGAGCGCCCCCAGCGTCCTGGCGAGCGTGGCGACGGCGTTGGCCTTGTCGGAGACGCCCGCGATGGAGCCGGCCGTGAGGGCGGCATCCATCGCTCGCACGTCCGCGGCGATGCGCAGGGCCGCATCGGCGAACGACCCGGCCTTGGTCACTTCGCCGTGGCTGTGGCCGTCGTCCTTGTGGCCGGGCTGTCCGCCCCCTCCGTGGCGGTGCTGGGCAAGTGCACTCGGCGCGGGTGAGAGTGCAAGGCCGGAAATCAGGACCATCGACAGGACCGAGAGACGTGAACGATTCATGACTGAGCTCCTTGATCTGAGGCCGCGGGGCGGCCGGGTTCGGGTGATGCAGAGGCGGACGCGCTTCCACGATCGCTCGCCCCTGCTGGTGTGGCGACGGTGGGTTTAGAATGGCTTTCGGTCGTGGCCGACGCTGGTTGGATCGGTGCGCGCTCGCCGTGCTTCTCGGCGTGCTCCCTGGCCAACCGCTCGGCGGCGGTCTTGCCGAAGCGGTAGAAGATCGCCGGGGTCACGAAGAAGTCGAGCAACGTGCTGGTGATGAGGCCGCCCAAGATGACGACCGCGACCGGGTAGAGGATCTCTTTGCCCGGCTCGCCCTTGCTGAGCACCAGGGGAATGAGGCCAAGCCCCGCCGTGACGGCGGTCATGAGCACCGGGGCAACGCGCTCCTGGCTGCCCCGGATGATGAGGTCTTTGCTCCAGGGCTGGCGCTCCTCGGTCATCAGGTGGATGTAGTGGCTGACCATCAGCACGCCGTTGCGGGTGGCAATGCCGGTGAGGCTGATGAAGCCCACCAGCGAGGCCACACTAAAGGGCTCGCGGGTGATCGCCAGCGCCGTCACGCTCCCGATGAGCGCGAAGGGGACGTTGAGCATGATCTGGGCCGCGACCATGCCCGAGCGGTAGTGTGTGAAGAGAATGACGAAGATCGCGATGAGCGAGCCCGCGCCCAGCACGAGCAGCAGCCGCGTGGACTCCTGCTGCGCCTCGTAAAGGCCACCGTACTGGATCGTGTAACCCTGCGGCAACTGGACGTCCACCGCGATGCTGGCCTGGATGTCCTTGACCGTCGAGCCAAGGTCGCGCCCGCGGACGTTGCACTGCACGACGATGCGGCGGCGGAGGCTCTCGCGCTGGACCTCGTTGGGGCCGAGTTTTTCGACGATCTCGGCCACGTCCTGCACGAGGACGATCGCGCCCGTTGGGGACACCAGCCGCACCAGGCCCAGCGCCGTCGGATCGGTCCGGTGATGGTCGTCCAAGGTCAGCGTGATGTCGAAGACCTTGAGACCGTCGAGCACCTGGCCCACGACCTTGCCCTTGGTGGCCGTCTCCATCGCGTCGGTGAGCGTCGCGGGCGTAAAGCCGACCCGCGCCGCCGCCTCGCGGTTGACGCTGATGTGCAGCTGCGGGATCAGCACCTGCTGCTCGACCTGCAGGTCGGCGACGCCGGGGATGCCCTCCATCGCCGCTCTGGTCTGCTCCGCGAGCGTGCGGAGCGTGCCGAGGTCGTCGCCGAAGATCTTGATGGCGACCTGCGCTCGGACGCCCGAGAGCAAGTGCTCGATGCGGTGGCTGATGGGCTGGCCAATGCCCGTGGCGACGCCCGGGAAGGCCGCGAGCTTCTCTTCGATCATCGAAAAGACCTGCTCGCGCGGCAGGATGTCCCTGACCGCAGGTGGCTTGCGGCCCGCAGTGGTCGTGTGCTTGTCGGGCTCCTTCGCCTCTTCCTTGGTCCAGAAGTCCACCTCGATCTCGCTGGCGTTGACGCCCAGCGCGTGCTCATCTTGCTCGGCACGGCCGGTGCGGCGGGCCGTGCTCTTGACCTGGGGGATCGAGAGGATCATCTCCTCGGCCTTGGTGCCGAGCTTGTTGGACTCGTCCAGCGAGATGCCCGGCTGGCCGAAGAACGAGACGACGGCCGTTCCCTCGTTGAAGGGCGGCAGGAACTCCGAGCCCAGACGCGTGACGACGAAGAGGGCGACCGCCACCAGCGCGCCAAGCGTCCCCAGCACCGCGACCGGTCGCGGCATGGACACCGCATACGACTTGAGCGCCACCCACTTGCAGACACGCAGCAGCGGCCCATCCTCCGAATGTTTCATCCGCCTGGCGCCGGGAATCAGGTAGTACGCCAGCACCGGCGTTACGGTGAGTGCGACCACGAGCGACGCAAAGATGCTCGTGATGTATGCTGTTGCCAGCGGGATGAACAAACGACCCTCCACGCCTGGCAGGAGGAAAGTCGGGAGGAAGACCAGGATGACGATGACCGTCCCGAGAATGATCGGGTTGCGAATTTCCCGAGAGGCTTCGTACACGACCACGAGCGCCTGCCGGGGTGACGCCGCATGCCGGTTCTCTCGCAGCCTGCGGAAGACGTTCTCGACATCGACGACAGCGTCATCAACGAGCTCGCCGATCGCCACGGCAAGGCCGCCGAGTGTCATGGTGTTGACGCTCATTCCCATCCAGTGAAAGACCAGGAAAGTGGAGATGATGGACAGCGGCAGCGCCGTCAGCGTGACGAGCGTGGTCCGGACGTTCATCAGGAACAACGCCAGCACGATGATCACCAGCACCCCGCCGATCGTGAGCGCTTCCTTGACATTGAAGATCGCGGGGTTGATGAAGTGCTCCTGGCGAAACACATCGGGGTTGATGTCGATTCCTGCTGGGAGCGTGGGCTTCAGCTGCTCCAGTGTCTGGTCAAGGGCCCGAGTGAGCGTGATCGTGTCCGCCCCTGGCTGCTTCTGGATCGCCATGATGACAGCGGGCGTGCCGTTGTCCGACCCGTCGCCGCGCTTGATCGTGGGACCGGCCTCTATGACCGTCGCCACGTCGCGCACAAGCACCGCCCGCGGCGGGCTGTCATGGTCGCCGGGCTTGGTGGCGACGAGGGACAGTGAAATGTCGTCGGCGGTTTGCACCCGCCCGATGTTGCGGACGACAAGTTCCTGGGAACCACTGACCACGAAGCCGCCGCCGGTGTTCTGGTTGGCGGCGGCGAGGGCCTTCTCAACGTCCTCGATGGTGAGGTCAAAAAGACGGAGCTTGTCGGGATCGACTTGGACCCGGAACTGCTTGAGGTCGCCACCCATCGCCGTCACCTGGGCGATGCCGGGAATCGAGAGGATCGCCGGGCGCAGCGTGAACTCGGCGACGGTGCGCACATCCATCGGCGTGAGTGTTTTGCTGGAAACACTGATCAGGGCGATCTCGCCCATGATACTGGTAGCTGGAGTCATCACTGGCACGACGCCGGGGGGCAGCTTTCCCGTGATCGTGCCCAGCCGCTCGGTGACGACTTGCCGGTTGTACTTGAGGTCCGTGCCCCACCGGAACTCGACGAAGACGATCGAGAGCCCAAGCGAGGAGACGCTCCGAACTCGTTCGACGCCTGGCGAGCCGTTGACGGCGGTTTCGATGTTGTACGTGACCTGGGCCTCGACCTCCTCCGGAGCGAGACCCGCGGCCTCGGTCATGATGGTCACGACCGGTCGGTTGAGGTCGGGCAGCACGTCCGTGGGTGTCCGCAGCGTCACGTACATCCCATAGACGGAGACGAGCAGCGCGGCGATCAGCACCAGCACGCGGTTGTTCAAGGATGATCGGATGATCCAGTTGAGCACGGGGCGGTTCCTCGATTGGCTGTAGGGCGTTGAGCGTGGATGGTGTGATCAGTGCGAGTGGCCGTGGCCGTCACCAGACTTGGCAGGCTCAGCGACGGGTTCGGGAGCGCCGGGCACGAATCCACGGAGCTGCGACAGGCTGAACGCGCCGCTAACGGCCACGACATCGCCGGGCACGAGACCCTTGACAATCTCGATGACCCGGTCATCACGCACGCCGACGGCGACGTCGCGTTTCTTGAAGACCTCATTCTCGCCCTTGCCCTCGCGCACGAACACGTACTGCATCGGGCCTTCCTTCACGACCGCCGACGCAGGCACCACAACTGCGCCGTCGTTTGTCGAAAGAACCACGCTCAGGTCTACGAACTGTCCTTGTCGCAGCAGCCCCTGCGGGTTATCAACGTCGATGATGACGTGCGCGGTGCGCTTGGACGCATCGATCACGGGGCTGAGGAACCGAACAACCCCTTCGGCAACAACCTCGCTCGCGGCCGCCACACCTCTGCGGACCCGTACCTTTGCGTTCGGCGCTGCTTCCACCCGCGAGAGCAGGCCTTCGGGCAGTTCTCCCTCGATCTGCACCCGCGAGAAGTCACCGATGCTCACGATGGGACTTCCAGCGCCGACGCCGTCACCGATCACTGCCGTTCGGCTCACGACCACGCCGTCTAACGGCGCGAGGAGGCGGATAACACCCGACGCGTCAGTGCCCGCTCCAGCAGGGAGCGTCGCGCGGAGGGCCTCGACGGACGCCCGCGTGGCCTCGATCTGACGACGTAAGGACTCGGCGTCGGTCCTTGCCTGTTCGAGGGAGACCTTGCGGAGCGACGCGTCGGTGCGGAGACGGATCGCCTCGCCCCTACGCTGCGCCAGCAGGTTCGCCGACACGCTCTCGCCGGCGGACACCAACCGATCGACCTCCGCTTCGGCGAGCGCCGCGCTCTGTTCGGACGCAGGAGCCTCGATCTCGATCGACGCGATCTGCGACGTCGCCCGCCTTTGCTCGGCGCTAAGGCGCTCGGCCTCCGACTCCAGCCGCCGGACCTCAAACAAGGCCCGGGCCAGTTCCGGTGACTCGACCTCAGAGATCAGATCACCCTTGCGCACACGGTCGCCGGGTTGCACCGCGATCGAGCGGACCACGCCCGCGTAGGTGGCTGAGACACCGGCAAGCGCCCCGGGCTGGGCGCGGACCATGCCCGTGAGACGGACGACGTCCTCGACGTTGCCAAAGTCCACCTCGGCGGTCTTGAGCCCGATGGCGAACGCGGTCGCTTCGGTGACCTTCTTGGGGGCGTTAGGGTCAAACGTCGCGCCCGTGGGCTTGCCGTGACCTTCGTGCGCGTACACAGGAATCAGGATGGCCGCGGTCGCGAGCGCCAGTGCGCCCGCTGCCAGGGCCGCGCGTGAGCGGACCATGAGCAATCTCCAAATGAGGACGGGGAACCGAAATGTGGTGGGGGATGCACCCGCCGCGCCGTGACGCGAACAGGGCTGTGAGCGCGATGCAACCATCCGTTAGACGAGTGGTGCTCGACAACGGCTGGTCTCAAGTCGCTTTGCTACACAATGAGCGCGCAATGCATGCGCAGCAGGCTCGTCGGAGGTCGGGCGCAGGCCCAAACTTCGCCGCTCACGAAGGTGAGAGAAGGTTCCGGAGCAGCCCAGGCAACCGTGGCCCAGTTGAGAATCGCAACGAGCACCGTGGTCGGTAGCTCGATGGTCGGCTTCTCGCCCGCCATCATTTTCGCCTGGTTCTTGCCACAGGTACAGTCGTGCTTGTCGGAGCCATCCTCGGGCGAGACCGGGTCCTGATTGTGATCGCCACCGGAATCACTGCCCCTTGAGCCCGAGTGGTGGCATCCTTTGTGGCCGTGCTCTTCCGCCGCGAGTTGACGGTCCCCGTCAACCGAGGAAGCTGGCACGCAGGAAGCACATGCACTTACCCACGAGTGGAAGTTGCAGCAGCAGAACGGCACCACCGCTGCCAAGAGCAGGGTGACGAAGGTCCGAAAATGGCTGCTGCGAGTGAGCATACTGCGGGGGAGTATATCGGCCGCCGAGTTGGTACGTCAACACCCCCCGTCGGGTTCGGCGGCCAGTTCAGGTCGTCTCGGGGCACCGTCGCGCGTAAACCAGCCTTTTCAGTCCAAAATTGCGACATTGAACAGTGAGAAACGGTTCGTATTGGTTGTGGATACGGAGTTCAACGGCCCGCCCAAAGTTGGGGCGGGCCGTGTCGTTTACAGCCGGAAAAATGCACTTTTGCCCCGTCGCGACCCGTGGCGAGGGGGCTGCGCTCTCGGCTTTGAAGCGAGAGTTGAGGGGCCCGATCGCAACGGACCGCCGCGCTGCAAAAGTACCCCAGACTCTCGCGCTCTCCAACTCTCCGTTAACAGGATTTCGGGATCGGGGTCCCGATCAGAATGGACTTCGTTCTGGGCATGCTTGGATTTCACAGCTGAGGTTCGTCCGATGGCCGACTTCGAACTGCTCGCGAGCGGATAAGCTCCTGATCGTGGGCTCTCGCCGGGTGAAAACATCGGCTGGATCGACGCCGTCCACGCGGCCTCGCATGTTGCTCAAGCTGGGGGCGCTGCTCGCGGCCTCGGGAGGGCTCGTCACGGTCATGATCGTCACGAGTTGGCCCGATAGATCGCCCAACTCGATTGCTTCCTCCACGACGACCTCTGCAGCGCAATCTGACCGCGGTAAGCGAGAGTCATTGCCCTCGATCCAGGACTTCGCCAAGTTGTCGGCGCGCGACTTGGTCGCGATGTCTGATGCTGATCTGAGCGCGATGGACCCGCTCGTCATGAACATGATCGTGGCGCGGGGCGTGCCCGAGCTCGCCGACCTCGACATGGCTCGATATTCAGGGCTGGTCGACGCATGGGCTCAGCGCATCGGTGCCGGGATTCGTATCGGCGAGTCGGATGCAGCCCGAACATCCCCCGCCTACGCCGCCGATCCTGACATCTGGCGCGCAGGAAGCATGGCGATCGCGCTCGCGAGCACGGACATCGGGATTGCCTACACCCGCGATGTGCGCATGAGCAATCACGCGGACTTGTTCGTGCCCGGGTTGATCGACACGAAACGCGGCACATGCTCGAACATGCCTGTCCTTTACATGGCGGTCGCCCGGCGTCTCGGCTGGCCATTGAAGGCGGTGGTTGCTGCTGACCATATGTGGTGCCGGTGGGATGACGGCACCAAGAGATTCAATCTTGAGGCGACTACAACCACTGCCGCCGGCGGTGAAGGATCGTTCTCAACTCCACCCGATGAGTCCTACCGAACCGACTTCGATGTCTCGTCCAGGGCGATCGAGGTCGGCTCGGATCTGACGACCTTGACTGCGCGGCAGACGCTCGGCGTCTATCTGCAGCAGCGCGCCGGGTACTTTCGTGAGATGGGCGAGTGGACCCGGGCGGAGGAGGACCTGCTCCTCGCACGCGTGTGCTTTCCCGAGAACCGGGACATCTTCAGAAACCTGCTCGTCCTTTCAGAGCAGCGAGCCCATCAACTCTTCACAGCTCAGGAAGCCTCGCGCTACTTCGGCCGTCGTAATGACCCGCTTGATCGCTACTACGAACACCGGCGGCACACCAGCCATGACGATGTTCTCAGCCGTCTCGCGGAGATCGAGAAGATCAACCGCGAGAATCAGCGCCGGCTCGAAGCGAACCGATCACCGCAACCGTAGACGCACGGTGCCTACCCTTGTCCACTCCAGGACGACTCATCGAAGCTCCCGCGCGGAAAGGACCACAACCATGACCTGCTCCCTACGAATGCTTCTAATCATGATGGCTTTGCTCGCATGGTTCGTGCCTTGCGCTCACGCGCGATCCTACGACCCGAGCAAAGGGCGGTGGATCGAGCGAGATCCCTTGGGAACGTCGCCCCGTATTGGGAGCGGAGCACAGATCGCAACTCCTTCTCAGGCCTACTCAGATGGGATGAACCTATATCAGGCAGTACGATCGGCTCCCATCCGTTTCTCGGATCCTTCCGGACTGAAACTTCGACTTGTCGTCCCTCGGGGAACGTCAAACCAAGATGACAACGGGTTCCGAAGTCGAGTCGAGACCGCACTTCTCGCGCTGTGCCCCGAAGTGAAAGTGGAGTCTGATGGCAGGGTCGTACTCAGCCCCAAGGCTCGGTGCAATCCCAGCGCAGGGTGTAAGTGCTTGTTCGAGCTGATCACTAATAGCTTTGACAACCGAATACGTTTTGCTCCGGCCCAACCTCCTCATACCGTCCCCGATCGTCCTGGAGACGAGAATCCGACGCTGCTTCCGCCAGGACAGTATGGTCCGCCTGCGCCAGGCCCGGGAACGCCTGGCGAGGTCCCCTGGGACCCTCGGCGTCGATTCCTTGAACGTCCCACTCCGAACGACAAATGGAGTCCGGTACCAGATTGGGTGGTCCTTGGTCACGAACTGTGCGGTCATCTATTGCACTTCAACCACGGAACGCAGGTCGCGCCGGGTAGGCCCGTACGCCAAGGTGATATCCCGCCGCATGAAGTGACTCCGGTGGATGTAGAGCAGGAACTGCGTCGAGAGAAGGGATTCCCGGCTCGCCCGCCAGGTTATGGCGACCCCAACCTCGTGAAACCGGTCGTGGATCCGAATTGGTGATCCGTGCCCCTGAAATGGGTGCCAAGGCAGGTCGTCTGGGATGCCGAGGGGCGAGTCAATGTGAAATCCCAAGTAGCTATGATGTGAGCTATGGCTTCCGTATGCGTAGCAAGACCAACCACGGCGCGAGTTCTATGTTTGCCCTGCTCCTGTCTCTCATTGCAGGGGGTTGTTCCTCCCGTTCCACGGAAATGGCCATGCCCGATTCGGCAGCGAATGCGGATATCGCGTGGGGTGTCTACGAGACGGTCCGCAAGGATCCAAGCGCACTGTCCTTGGCAGAAGCTCAGACGATGCTCGGAAGCGAGGGTACCCACACGGACGGGAACAAGTGGCATTGGAACGTGAAGGGCGGCTCGGCAATGCTCTATCTTTGGACAGACTCTTCCGGCCGTGTGTCGAAGTCGTACTGGGCAAGTACTTACCAATGAATGCTCAATCGTGACAGCCATCGAGGTCAAGTATTCGCACTCGGTCAAATCACAGGATCTCGACCGAAGAGTGAATGATTCACGGTCGCCCGGTCGCTACGCGACGCGCCGAAAGTAGCTCTCCAGCACGCCGCCAAGACGCTCGCGGCCCCCGATCTCGGCGGATTCCGGCGCGCCACGCGACGATCTCCTCTCTGCTGCAGATGTAGAGGGATGCCACCCGCCCGTTGACAGCGGGGGCGGAAGGACATCCCCATGCACGGAATCAGCGGACTCACGCGTCCGAGGACATCGCGCGTGACCACCATGTCGGCGTGCCAGCGCCGGAGTGAACTCGCCGCGATCATCGCCAGCGGAATCGCGCGGGCCATTGCAGCCCGGGCGGAGCCGCCCCAACAGTCTGAAGATCCTGCCGTTGACGGACTTGCACTCTCGGCGGGTTTGAGGCTCAGTGTGCCACTGGCCGGACCGCCCGTTCGAATCGGGCCCAAGGCCGGAGAGCACGCATGAGCACCACCGAGACGATTCCCAAGCAGATCGCCGCCCTCGAGCGCATGACCGTCGGGCAGCTCCAGAAGCAATACACCGAGGTCTTCGGCGAGCCCGCCCGCTCGGGCAACAAGCAGTGGCTCTTTCGCCGCGTGGCGTGGCGGATTCAAGCGCTCGCGGAGGGCGACCTCGCGGCGAGGGCGGTCGAGCGCTCGCGAGCGCTGGCCCGCGAGTTGGCTCGTGACGCCGATCTGCGCCTTCGTCCCCCACCATCGCCGCCGCCGACGCTGGCCCACGGTGCGGTCACCGCGCCGATCACAGTCCATCGCGACGATCGAGTGCCGCCACCGGGCTCGCTGCTCACGCGCCGCTTCAAGGGTCGCGACTTCAAGGTCACCGTCCTGCCCAACGGATTCGAGTACGAAGGCGAGATCTACCGCTCGCTGAGCGCCGTGGCCCACGCGATCACCGGCTCGCACTGGAACGGCCTGCTTTTCTTCGGGCTCACCAAGTCGAAGGTCGGAGCGCACGCATGAGCAAGAGACCAGCCGACTCAACGCCCGCGAAGACCGTGCGCTGCGCGATCTACACGCGCAAGTCGAGCGAGGAAGGCCTCGAGCAGAACTTCAACTCGCTCGATGCGCAGCGCGAGGCGTCCGAGTCCTTCATCGCGAGCCAGAAGGCCGAGGGCTGGTTGTGCCTGCCCACGCGCTATGACGACGGCGGGTTCACTGGCGGCAACATCGACCGCCCTGCGGTGCAGCGACTGCTCGCCGACATCGATGCCGGGTTGATCGACTGCGTCGTCGTCTACAAAGTCGATCGCCTCAGCCGATCGCTTCTCGACTTCGCGCGCATGATGGAGCAGTTCGAGCGGCACGGCGTCTCGTTCGTATCGGTGACGCAGGCTTTCAACACCCGCGACTCGATGGGGCGCCTGATGCTAAATGTCCTGCTCTCGTTCGCCCAGTTCGAGCGCGAGATCATCTCCGAGCGCACGCGGGACAAGATCGCCGCGACGAAGCGCAAGGGCATGTGGAGCGGCGGGCAACCGATCCTCGGCTACGACATCGATCGACTGCCGGGCGGCAACCGGCTCATGGTGAACGATGCCGAAGCAGAGCGCGTGCGTCGAATCTTCGCGCTCTACCTCGAGTGCGGCTCCGTGCTCAAGACCATGCGACGGCTCGACGAGATGGGCTGGAAGAACAAGGCTTGGACGACGAAGGCTGGCGCCTCGAAGGGCGGAAGCGGATTCGAACCACCGCAGCTCCTGGCGCTACTCACGAATGTCGCCTACCTCGGGAAGGTGAAGCAGAAGGGCGATGCATTCGACGGCCTTCACGAGGCGATCGTGGACGAGAGGCTGTTCAGCCAAGTGGCAGCGATGATGAAGGCCTATCGCAGCGCCAACGGGCGCGGCAGCAGCAACAAGCACGGCGCGGGGCGAGCGGAATGGGCTTCGATATTCAAGCGTGACTTGCACCCGGCTTCGCGATGGCGCGCGCCACGCCGACGGCCGCAGCGGCACCCGCAAGTGGCCCAACGATGTAGATCCAGAGGAAGCTGGCGCTCCCAGCCACGATGGCCGGCGCTATCGATCTCGCCGGATTCATCGACGCGCCGCTGATCGGACCGGCGAACATCGCCTCGAGCCCGACCACACCGCCGATGGCGATCCCTGCCATGATGCCGATCTCCTTCGGACCGCTCGACACGCGCAGGATGACCAGCATGAGGATCAGCGTCAGCACAGCCTCGAGAACAAGAGATTGCATCGCTGAACCCGCGGGGATCGTGGCACCGAGCGTCTCGTTCGCAGGAAAGAGCGCGCTCAGGAGGAGCGAGGCGGCGAACGCTCCCATCAGTTGGGCCACGAGATAGCCCGGCACCTGCGCTCCTCGGAAGCGCCGCGAGATCCAGAACCCGATCGTCACCGCCGGGTTCAGGTGCGCGCCCGACACATCGCCCAGCGCGTAGATCATCACCATCACCACGAGGCCGAACGTGAACGCGACGCCGACATGGGTCACGGCGCCGCCAGTCGTCTGGTCGATCACGATCGCACCCGTCCCCGCGAAGACGAGGCAGAATGTTCCGAAGCACTCAGCGACCAACCGATTCATGGCCCATCGGGCTCCGACTCGAGCCACTCGTCGATGCGCGCGCTGATCGCATCGCGCACCTCGCGGAACTTCGCCAGCCGCCCACGCTCGGTGCCCTCGAATGCCGCCGGATCCTCGAACGGCCACGAGTGGCGCCGAGTCGCGAACGGGAACACCTTGGGGCATGATCGGTCGGCCGCCTCGCAGACGGTGATCGCGTGGCGAACGGCGATCCTGCCCAGGAACATCTTCGACGGCTTCGAGTGCAGGCCCTCCGTCGACACGCCGATTTCGCGGAGCGCCTCGATTGCGAGCGGGTTCACCAGGCCCGTCGGCGCAAGGCCCGCGCTCGCGGCCTCGAAGCGATCGCCTGCGCGATCTCGCAGGATCGCTTCGGCCATGATGCTGCGCGCGGAGTTGCCGGTGCAGAGGAAGAGGACCAGCGGCTTCTCGTCCGCCGCGCTCATGCCCCCGATCCCTTCCTGGCGCTCACATCGAGGCTCGTGATGAAGTCGCTCATCTTGGTGCCCGCGGGCAGGCTCGCCATGATGCGCTGGTAGAGCGGATCCTCCCAGCGTGTCATCGCGTCGATGTAGTGCGACTTCGAGGTGAGGACGATGTCCTTGAGTCCTGCTTCAGTGGCCATCTGGCGCATCTCCTCCACGAGCACCGCACCGGCGACACAACCGACGAGCGCTTCGACATCGCGCTGCACCACCTCGGGCAGGGGCTGAAGGAGCGCGAGATCTGACACCGCGACCCGCCCGCCCGGCTTGAGCACGCGCGCGATCTCGCGCCACACGCTCGCCTTGTCGGGCGAGAGATTGATCACGCAGTTGGAAATCACGACATCGACGGTCGCATCCGCGACTGGCAGATGCTCGATCTCGCCGAGGCGGAACTCCACATTGTCGAGTCCGGATCGCTCGCGATAGATGGCCACATTGCGGCGCGCCTTCGAGAGCATCTCGGGCGTCATGTCGACGCCGATCACGCGACCGGTCGCACCGACCTTCGGACCAGCGACGAAACAGTCGAAGCCGCCGCCGGCACCGAGGTCGAGGACGACCTCGCCGGGCCGAAGCGACGCGAGCGCCGTCGGATTGCCGCACGAGAGTCCCATGTTGGCGGCGTCAGGGGTCGCGGAGAGCTCGTCCTTCGAGTAGCCGACGGCCTCAGCGAGCTGCTCGGGCGAGAAGGCCGTAGGACCGCAGCATCCGCCGCCGGCGCCGCATCCTGACGATGAAGCGTGCGTCGACGACTGCGCCGCGGACCACGAACCCGCCTCCGCGATCTGTGCGTAACCCTCGCGCACCTTCGAGCGCACCTCGTGGGCAGTGGGATGGGCCGTGCCGGAAGCGGCTGGCGTGCAGCAATCATCGGAGCAGCAGGTTCGGGAGTGATTGGTGGCAGAGTTCGGATCGGTCATTGCATGGACTCCTTGGTGGTCTGTGGATCTGGATTCGCCAGCGCATCAGGTAGCGACTCGACGAACTGTCGGATCTCGTCGCGCACGCGGCGATAGTGAGGCAGCGCTTCGTCGTCGGTCATTGCGCCGGCCGCGAGTCGCGGCGGATCATCGAAGCCGACATGCAAGACGCGTGTTGCATGCGGAAAGACTGGACATGACTCGTGCGCCGAGTCGCACACCGTGACGACGACATCGAACAAACGGCCACCAAGCTCGTCGATGCGCTTGGACCGTTGTTGGGAAATGTCGACGCCCTCCTCGGCCATCGCCTGGACCGCGAGCCGGTTCAGCGCGGTTGGCTCCGTGCCTGCCGAGAATGGCTCGATCGAGTCGGCCCATAGCGCCCGGGCCCAGCCCTCAGCCATCTGGCTGCGGCATGAGTTCCCAGTGCAAAGGAAAAGGACTCGAAGTCGTCTACTTTCCACGGCAGCATGCTCCGCAGGCGCCGGTGGTGTGGTCGGGGCAGCACTCCTCGATCGCATCCGCGAGGCCCCGAAGCGCCGCCACCACATCGTGGAACCGCACGCGGTACAGGACGACGCGCCCTTCCTTCACCGACTCGAGGAGCCCGGCCCGAGCCATCAGCGCGAGATGACGAGAGACAACAGACATGTCGACCGAACAGCACTCGGCAACTTCGCTCACCGAGCACGGGCGGCCGCACTTCGCGAGGCATGCGATCAGCTTCGCCCGCGTGGGATCGCACAGCGCCTTGAAGAGGGCCGGATCAAGGAAGTCGTCAATGGGCCCGCAGCGGCGGGCGGCCTGCCTTGGCGTGGCCGGGCGTCGATTGCTCATTTGCGTCATGATGCAAGTCTAGTCCAACCGCCGGGCCGGTTGCAACCCCCTGCCCCGCCGAGGCCCGCCGCGATCGCCGCGTCACTTCGTCATGGAGGCTTCACCCGCCGCGATCTGGCCGTTGCCCGATGCGCGGTTGGGCACCCTAGTTCTTGCCCGTGGGATCGGACACCCGCCCGCAGAAGAGGATGCTGCCGGTCGCAAGGTCTCGAATGAGGAAGACGAAGGGATGATCGGCCCGGAACACCGGTTCGCGCCGGACGCATCTTGTTATCAACTCGACCGCAGTCGCGCCAGCAGCCTCCGTGCCCTCTTCATTCACCTCCACAAGGACCTTGTGCTTGATCTGTGAAATCCACAACGATCCCGGAGGCCAGCCCATACCACGAAAATCGTTCGTGTTCGCGCAGAACGCATCCTCGATGCCTAGCGCCTTGAACGGTGGAATCAGGTCAAAGTCGGTCTCCAGTTTGAAACGGGGCACATACACCTCCGTCGAGCGTTCCGGTTGGTTGTCGATAGCCGCCAGCCACTGGGCCAGCGTTTCGGCCGTCAGCGCCTGTTCCACCGCGACCAGCCCCCCCTTGGCCTTCGGCAAGATAAGAACCATGGATAAGGTCGTGCCACTGTACGGCATGGCAATCGCCTGGAATGCGTCCTCCTCCAATAGCTTGAAGTCCCCCTTCTGATACATGAGTGGCACCATGACTTCCTCGCCGGTCGCCAGATGGAACGGGGCGTCTTGGGTCGCATCGCGGTTGAACTGGCTGGCCCAGGTTCCCTTGAAGTAAATGGCGTTCAAGAGAACACAGACGGAGTTTGGCGACAGAGCCTCAAGAATCCTCTCGATCTTGCCTTCGGTCTTCTTGCTCACCCAGTCGTTGATCTCGGCAAGTTTGCCGAAGAAGATCTCGGCGTCGAAGTGCTTGTGCAGGATCGCCAGGAAGTCGTTGTCTACCGCCCCGCCGGTCAGACAGAGGCCATTGGCGATGGCCAGCTTGCTTCCGTCATTGCTGGCGCCCGCTTGAACAGCCATGCTGAGACTCTTGAAGATGGCAGGCAGTTGTTCTGGGGTTGCGGTGAACCCCAGCGCACTTGCTATCTCGGCGGCTGTGTCATCCCGCGCTCCGGTGTAGGTCATGGCCATGGCGGCCGAGATGCTGAAGGGTGAGAAGAGGAGATTCCCTTCCGTGGCCGCAAGCTGTCCGTACAGTCTCACGGCAAATGCGTTGTTGGCATTGGCCATGGCCTTGAGATCCGATTCCGCCGTAGCGGGTCCGCTTGGCGCGCTTCCGAGGTCTGCCACGGAGTGTGATTCAGCGCGACCCGCCATCCAGGGGTTGTTCACCAGCAGTGCCGCAACCACGATGGGAATGACTCCAAACATGAGGTCTCCTTTCAAAGGGCAACGCTCCAAGCGAGGGTCTTGTCTGGCCATTGAGGGATCGACACAATCGATCCTGGCATTCGCAAGAGGGCGCTTGGCACACCCTTCCAATGGCCGGCCGAGGCACAATGTCTCCGCTCGCTTCCGCCCCGGCTCCTCATGCGACGGTCACGAAGTGGTCTGACCGATGGACTCTCATTCGGCCTGGTACGAACGCACCCGATAGGTCAGCGGCAGATCGCGCCGACCTAGGGCGGACGAGGTGTCCGCGTCGTGCGCGCCGGGTTCGACTCGGCGGTCACAAACGACCACCGCCACTGAGCGAATGCCGACGGCTTGGGTGCCGATGCTGCTGCCTCGCCCGAGGTGCGTCGAACGCTTTCATGCGCACTTCGACTTCTCGACCACGGAAGCGCCGCACTCAGGGCAAGTCGATCCCGATGCGATGCCCTTGAGGTCGTACCTGCATCGGGGCCAGAACCCGACACTCTGCCGCCGTCGAGATCGTGTCTCGAGCCCCCATGTGCCGGCGAATGCAAGTGCTGCAGCGAATGTCGCCGCCCAAAGCGGGACCGTCACCCCCAGGCGAGTCGGTGTTCGCGTCCAATCGAATGTCCAAGGCGACACGCCGTGGGCGCGCGAGTACATCGGCCCATGCACGATCTGAGACGGCACGCTGGACTGAACAGTGTAGACGGCGATCCTGTGCTCTCCGAGATAGATCCCGAACCACCCTGAAACGACCACCAGCACGCCCGATGAGCGGGTCAGGACCCACCCGACGAAGAGCACCAGCACGGCAGCGGCTGCCCACTTGATCAATCGCCAGACGCCGAGCCGCGCTCGCCTCATGCGATCACGCTACCGATCAGGTTTCGCGGAGTCCACCGTGTTTGATCGGACGGCGATGCGCTTCCCACCGCATTGCCCGCCAATCGACAACCGACCCATTCAGTTGCGGGGGGCCGCCTGTCCATGAGATCTGCAGCGTGCAATCGCTGCTCGGCGCAATTCCACGACCAAGACCATTGCGGGATGGTTGCTATCCTTGACGCGTGGAGATTCATGAGACTGAGCGGGTGCGAACGCATGCGCCATCTGCGTCG
Source organism: Phycisphaeraceae bacterium (assembly GCA_019636735.1). Lineage (NCBI taxonomy): Bacteria > Pseudomonadati > Planctomycetota > Phycisphaerae > Phycisphaerales > Phycisphaeraceae > Phycisphaeraceae bacterium. Next base: position 30,145 of record JAHBWY010000011.1, on the reverse strand, counting down.
GTGTGGGACGCATTGAGTGATCCTGCAACCATTGGGTCCTTCCTTGGCATCTCCGAGGTTCCCGTGCCATTTCTCAGCGATGAGACACCTCCAAGGAGCGGCTGGACTTTCGAAGTCCGCAAAGGAAACAAGGGCACCTATCACTCGGTGATCGAGTTCGTCGAGAAGCCTCGCGCGATCGGTTTCACACTCTGGCGCGATGACTCGCCCGAGTATCCCGGACTGCTGAGTTTCGAGATCCACCCGAGCGTGGGTGAGCTCGAGCTTGTTGCAACAGTCCAGTACAGGGTCCCGCCCGAAGTGATCCATGCGTTGTCCCCAGCCTTCCTGATCCTGACCCCTGTGGTCGTACCACTCTCTCGGACCATCACACGATGGTGGCTGCGCCGACGCCTCCGCGAGATCGCTTCCCGCGCTGTGAAGTCGGCCTCTTGGTGAGATCGAGGAACAGACCACTCCCAAGGGCAGCCGGTTGGGACGCCGCGACGCATGGTTGCCGCAAGTGTCGCTCAAGTCGGAATCTGATGAGAACATCGTCAGCATCGGCACCTTTCAATGAGCGATATCCGACCATCGATGGCGAGGTTCTCGCGAACCACTCACTCCTGCGTCGGATCGGCGACGCGCCCCAGGAAGAGGATGGCGCCGCTCTCGGTGTCTCGGATGAGCACGACGAACGGATGATCGGCATTGAATCTGGGTGTGAATGGCACCATCTCCCGGCGCTGCATCCTTGATCCTGGCGCCGCCATCAACGCCGTTGCAGCGGCGGCTTCCGTTCCCTTCTCCGTCACATTGACCCATGCCTTGTGCTGAACGGCGCTCAGATAGAGTTGGTCAAGAAAGTCGGTGCTCGAGGTCATGCCGGGAAACTCGGCACCTTCCGCGTGCTCGGTCGAGGTGAATGCGCGTCGCATGCCCAATGCCTTCACCTGTGCGGACAGTTCGATCTCGAACCCGAGCTCAAACTTCGGAATCGCGACTGCCACCGTGCGATTGACCAGTCCTGCGAGCCACTGCTCGAGTCGATCGGCACTGAGAAGTGCTTCGAGCGCCGGGAGTCCGTCCGGCGAGCGCGGAAGGAGCAACACCATGGCCAGCGCGCCACCCTTGTAGGGAAGCTGAAGCACTTGGAAGCCGGCGTCATCCGGATAGGTGGGTGGCCGTTCGCTTTCATCGAGCGGAACCTCTCTCGGAGTCTCGAAGAACTGGCCGTCTCCGGTGAACGCTGCGTAGGAAGCGTCACCGCACCAGGGGTCCTTCATCAGCTTCGCCCGGCGACTCGCACCGCTTGCCAGTGTGAAGTTCTCCTCCCTCGTCAAGTCCCCATCGAATGGAGTGACCCACTCTCCCTGGAAGTACACCGCGTTGGTGATGACGAGCCGCGTCACTTCCGTGAGCATGCCCCGTGGGATCAACTCTCGAATCCGGTTCGCCGTCTGCTCCTCCACCCACTGATTGATGGTCTGCCTCGCCAACTCCCGGTTCCCGGTCATGTCGAGCGCCCTCGCGGCCCCCGAGCCGTACCAGCGATCAACGATCTCCACGAACCGTGGCGACAGCGGATATCGCTGATCGACCCACAGCGCATTGGCGATGCGAAGGTCGAATCGGTCAATCTCCTCAAGGAGCCCGTTGAGCTCCTTCACGATTCGAACCTCACTCTGCAGCAGTATGTCGGCCTCCTTCCAGTTCCCCTTCGCATGAGCCGCCTTCGTCCGTTCAGCCGCATCCTTGAGCTGCGCACGGAGAGCCATAACCCTCGCCTCAATCTCAGGCGTGGACATTCCACTGGCTCTCTTCCACTCCTCGACGAGCGAAGCGAAGCTGCGATGCATGCGGGTGACCGCCCGCTCATCGGGCGAACCGCTCGAAGGAACATGAAGCACGCGGAGCATCTCCGCCTCGGTTTGCCCTCGCGCACCTTCCGCCGCCATGGTGAGGGCCATCGCGAGCGACATCGGTGAGAAGAAGATGTTCTCGCCGGGGCGTGTCGCACCGAGCTGCTTGAAGAGGTCGACGCCGAACGCATTGACCGAAGCGGCGGCAGTTGCCGGCGTGTCATCGCGCGGCGCCACCGAAGGCGAGCGCGGCGCGTCTTCGGGCGACGACGCGGAGTACGCACGAGCGCCATCCGCCACTCGAGGTGCGGACACCAGCAGTGTCGCCACAACAAGAGGAAGGACTCCAAGCATGAGGTCTCCTTTCACGGAACGCCGCTTCAGGCAAAGGTCATCAATGGCCCTCGAGTGATCGGCTCGAGTGGCACTGGCAACTGCGTCACGGCCCTTCGCACACTCAGCCAATGGCCGGCCGAGACAGAGTGTCTCCACTCGATCCCAAATGAGACGAACTTGGCTCCTGTTCGCCGACTGCCGATGGCCCCGTGCAGGTCCCGTCTCACCGGCTGCCACCTGCCCCGGGGCTGCCGAGGCGGTCGCCCCATGAGTACGCTCATCCGCATGATCAAGACCTCACTCATCGGTCTCGTCTCCACAATCCTTTTGGTCCTTGCCACGGGCTGCAACAGCCCGGAAGCGGTCCCTCAGTCGAACAACCTCGACGCGACCTCCTGGCGGCTGATTGCGTGGTCCGTCCCCGATCTCAACCCGAACGATTTCGAGATCACACTCGAAATCTCCGACGACGGCGTGTCAGGCAAGTCGGCGGTGAACCGCTACTTCGGCCCGCTCAATGCATCGAAGGATGGTAGTTTCAAAGTCGGCATGCTCGGCAGCACCATGATGGCGGGACCGGAGCCGGCCATGCGCGCTGAGCAGGAGTACCTTCGCCTCCTGCCCGAGGCGCGACGATGGACCATCGTGAGTGACGACCTGCGGCTCTTCGCCGAGAACGGCTTGCAGATCCTCGCCTTCCGACGCGTGCAGTGAAGGGCGCTGCGCGTCGGTCTTTCCTGTTGGTAGTTCGCTCGCAGATCCTCTCGTTCTGACGCACGCCGTGACGGGACCATCGCGGGGTGGTGGTGGGTGCCGCGCGCTTCTCTCAATGCATCACTGAGATTCCCATCACAGCACAACAAACCGCTGTTCAGTGCAGCGGATCACAGTGCATCACAGCACAGCCAATCCAAGCTCATTGAAGCGCATTGGTGATCGGCTCCGATTCTGCTTGGACTGGCTCAGCCCGACCCGGCCTCAGCTCGTCCAGTTTCCGAGCAGAATTGCGATATCCGCTCCGCTGACAATCCCATCTCCATTGAGATCAGCGACGCAACACGGATCACCGCCGCACAACCCCCACGCTCCAAGCAGCAGCGCGAGATCCGCACCATTCACGACGCCGTCGTTGTTCAGGTCTCCTGGAACTCCGCTTGCGGTCGTGAAGCGCACCTTGACCGCATTCGGCAGGTCGTAGATCACCTCGATGTCGTCGCACGACACGACCGACTGGAAGGTCCCAACGATGTTGCTTGCTGTCAGGATCGTGAAGAGCTCGCGCGGGTCGGGGATGAACCCATCAATCCGTGCGACCTCGAGCGTGCCCCCAAGGTTGGCCGTACCGGTGATGGCGAGACGATCCGAGTCTCGCGGCGATGACCCGCCGATCTCGATGCTTAACGCGCCATTGGTCTGCTGCGTGTAGTTGCCGGTGATGGACAGCGTTCCCGCAGAGGTTCCTGGGCTGACGGTGCCCCCAGCGTTCACGACCGAACCGGTGATCTGGCCCGTGCCGCGCAGGACGCCGCCATTGATCGTCGTACCCGGCGCCGACGCGAGAGTGCCGTTGACCTCGGTCACGCCGGCCTGCTGCACATAGGCCGTGCCGGTGCGGGTGATCGTGCGCGTCGGGTCGATACGCACGGTGCCACTGTTTGTCACCGGCCCGGGTGACAGCACGATGCCGGCGCCCTGCGCATGAAGGAGGCCGTTGTTCACGAAACCGATGCCGCTGTCGGACGGGTCGATCGTGAAGCCGGGGCTCGTCTCGGCGATGATCGCGCCGTCGTTGATCAGACGAAGCTGGTTGATGCCGATCGACCCGGCGCCGCGCACGGTCTGCTCGTTGCCGATGGTGAGTTCGAAGGCGTTGTTCAGCGCGTAGATCCGGTTGACCGCGAAGCCGGACATCACGATCTCACCCCCACCGCCGATGGTTGCCGCGGCGACATCAAGCCGCACATCGGTCACGCCGCCTATGGACGCGATCTGAAGTCGCCCATCGTTCACAATGCCGCCCTCGAGGAGAAGGGTGTTGCCGTTGGGAAGCAGCGCGTTGCCTTGGATCGTGACGCCGTTGAGGGAGTTCGTCGCGAGGAACCGCACGACGCCGCTGCCGTCGACGCCGTCCTCGTCGTCGATGACGCCGCCGTTGACGCGCGAACTCTGGAAAGTCACCGTCGTGCCCGCACCAGCCGCGACCGTGCCGAGTTCGTTTTCGAGCGTCGTCCCGAGGATGAACAACTGCGAACCCGGCGCACTGCGGATGAGACCGTTGTTGAAGTTCCCCAGCCCGTCCGTGAGGTCGAGGTTGATTCCCGCCCCCCCCTCCGCCTGGATCAGTCCGTTGTTGGTCAATCGCATCTGGTTGATACCGATCGCGAAGCCGCCGCGGATAGGAATCGTCGACGGTACCACCAGCCGGTGGGTGCTCGCCGCGCCGTAAATCCGGTTGACCACCTGGTTCGAGCCGATGATCTCACCGTCTCCCGTCGGCGCGATCAGTGGCGTGTCGATGATCAGGTCCACGACTCCCCCGACGCTGGCCAGACTGAGCCGCGCATCGTTGAGCGTGAGATCATTCTCCAGGCGAAGCGTGTTCCCGTTCGGCACGAGCGCATTGCCGCGAATCGTCACCCCCTTGAGGAAGTTGGTCGCGAGGAACCGCACGACGCCGCTGCCGTCGACGCCGTCCTCGTCGTCGATGACGCCGCCGTTGACGCGCGAACTCTGGAAAGTCACCGTCGTGCCCGCACCAGCCGCGACCGTGCCGAGTTCGTTCTCGAGCGTCGTCCCGAGGATGAACAACTGCGAACCCGGCGCACTGCGGATGAGACCGTTGTTGAAGTTCCCCAGCCCGTCCGTGAGGTCGAGGTTGATTCCCGCCCCCCCCTCCGCCTGGATCAGTCCGTTGTTGGTCAATCGCATCTGGTTGATACCGATCGCGAAGCCGCCGCGGATAGGAACCGTCGACGGTACCACCAGCCGGTGGGTGCTCGCCGCGCCGTAAATCCGGTTGACCACCTGGTTCGAGCCGATGATCTCACCGTCTCCCGTCGGCGCGATCAGTGGCGTGTCGATGATCAGGTCCACGACTCCCCCGACGCTGGCCAGACTGAGCCGCGCATCGTTGAGCGTGAGATCATTCTCCAGGCGAAGCGTGTTCCCGTTCGGCACGAGCGCATTGCCGCGAATCGTCACCCCCTTGAGGAAGTTGGTCGCGAGGAACCGCACGACGCCGCTGCCGTCGACGCCGTCCTCGTCGTCGATGACGCCGCCGTTGACGCGCGAACTCTGGAAGTTCACCGTCGTGCCCGCACCAGCCGCGACCGTGCCGAGTTCGTTCTCGAGCGTCGTCCCGAGGATGAACAACTGCGAACCCGGCGCACTGCGGATGAGACCGTTGTTGAAGTTCCCCAGCCCGTCCGTGAGGTCGAGGTTGATTCCCGCCCCCCCCTCCGCCTGGATCAGTCCGTCGTTGGTCAGGCGCATCTGGCCGATACCGAGCAACATCGCCCCGACGACGCTCGCGTCCGGGCCGATCGTGAGGCGCACGGCGCCCGCAAGGCCGTACACGCGGTTTCCATGGGACGACCCGTTGCCGATGGTCAGTGATCCGAGCGCCTGCGCGTCCGAGGCGAATCGAAGATCGGTGGCCCCGCCGACGGACCCCATCTCGAGCACGCCCGATCCGGTGAGCAATCCACCCGCAATGGTGAGCGTCTGCCCGTTCAGCAGACGAACGACATCATCGAAGTCGATGGACAGCGAGTTGATCGTCGGACTCATATTGACCAACACGAGTCCGTTGCCCGTTGGTGCAACAACGACCGCGTAGGTGTTGCCACCGCTGTTGTTGGGCACGACCATCGGCAGCCACGCTCCGGCCGCGTTCCAGCTGCCGCCGACGGGTCCGTTCCAGAGCGAAACGATCTCGCCGGCGGACGCCACGCCACCCACTCCGGTCATCGCCGTTGAAAGTGCCGCACCGATGGCAGCGCGGGTCACGATCCGATGAGGGCTGGCCATTGACATGCTGAGTTCTCCCTTCGACCTAGAGATGTAAGAAGGGCCTTGCCTGCCACGATTCCCCGTCGGCCCGCAGTTGCCGAGAATACAGACAGCCGCTTCGCACACAATGGACGATTCGAGATCTTGAATCGCCCCGCGCGGATCGGTAGCCTCGACGACCCACTTCTGACATCAGGGAGAAGTTTCACATGCTCACTCATACCAGCATCTCATCGCGAAATCGGGTCTCACGAAGCATGATCAGCACCCTCGGCATTGCGGCCGCAGGCTTCGCGGCGACCGCAGCGCTTGCCTTCGAGCCAGCCATCGTCTTCCTCACCGAGAGCAGCAACGGCTTTTTCACCCCGTTCAACTCGGGCAACGCATCCACGGTGAAGTACGGCGACAGCGGCTGGCTCGGCGGGCCCGACTCGCCCCCGGTCAAGCTCGGGTCGATCACGCTGAACCTCGCGACCTTCGCCGCCGAGAGCCCGGGCACGACCGACCTGATCCTCACGATCAACGATGGCGATCCATCAGGCATGGTCTTCGGATCGGGCGCCGAACTCTATTCGACGACCCTTCGGGGCGTGACGCTCCCTGCGGCGGCCTTCGAGGGCTTCCCCGAGTACTTCTCGATCGAGATTCCCCTGCCATCCGTGCAGACTCTGGGCGGATTCAACAATGTCGGCTGGTCGGTGGCGCTTGAGAACTTCAACTTCGAGGGCAGCTTCGGCTTCCAGGTCGGCGCGTGCTTCGACCAGGTCGTCGGCTTCTACACGAACAACGCGTCATTCTTCGATGGAAGCAACTGGAGCCTCTTCGCGTTCGGTCCCGACCCTTGCCTGGGCATTGCGCAGTTCTCCGTGCTGATCAGGGAGGCCGCGCCGGCCACGGGCGACCTGAATGGTGATGGTCTCGTCAATGGCGCTGATCTCGCCTTGCTCCTCGGGTCATGGGGCCCCTGCTCGGGCTGCGCGGCTGATCTCGATGGCAACGGCGTCGTTGACGGCGCCGACATCGCGATCCTGCTCGGCAACTGGACCGTGATCAACTGAACGAGAGCGACAGCGAAGAAATGACCCGCGGCGGCGCTGTGCGGACTGGCGATGAGCCGTCAGCGCAGCCCGTCGCGGGCGTTTCTCCAAACCTGCGATCAATCGGAGCCGACTCGACCTCTTTCACTCGATGCGGGTGTCGATGCGGGTCGCACCGGGGTTGTAGCCACCACCGCGCCCGCCGCCGCCTCCGGTCGGCGGTCCCGAGTAGGACGACGAGCGCCGAGTGGCGTCATAGGACTTCTCATAGAAGAAGATGTCCTCGTTCCTGACGCGGTCTTCGGAGATGCGCTGAAGGTTTCCTCCAGCCGGACTCCAGAACGCGCGGCTGCTGGCGCGAGATGCTGCGTAGCGCGTCGCGTGGAGAGGCGGGCCGCTTCGACTCGTCGCGTAGTTGTAGCCGCCATCGCCCACGCGCAGGCTTGCATCGAGCGCGTGACCGCTTGCGGCTTGACCGAACGCCGATGTGCCGCAGAGGAGTGTCGCGGCCACCAGACCTGTTGCCATGACCGGTGTGCGGAAGCGGCTCATCGTGATCCTCGTCGTGGTTCGACGGCGATGACCGCAATGTCAACGAAGACTGCCTCGTTGGGTCCGACCTGTGGCGGATCGCCCGCGAGTCCGAACGCCCGCGACGGCGCGAACGCGATGGACCATCGGTCACCGGCCCTCATCTTCGAAAGCACCTGACCCGGCGCGGGCAACATGCTCCGAGGATCGAGGCGGGAGTTGGCCGCACGGTTCACCTCGTCGCCGTCAGCGGTTCGGACGGTCAGCGTGGCGATGGCGACGGAATCCTCGCCCACCACGGGTCCCGATCCATCGGCTTCGGGAATGACCCAGATGCCGTCCTCGATCTTCCTTGCTCCGGGCCTCGCAGCAAAGGCCCGCATGGCCGCCTCGCTGTTTGCTGCGTTGCGATCAGCGAGTGAACGGAACTCGGGATTCTCGTCGTACTGTCGGCGCGCCGCACGCTCCGAGAGCTGCTGATGCACGGCTCGAAGCACCGCGTCCATCTCCGCTTCCGGAATGGCGGGTGTTCGTCCAAGGAGCCCGTCGTCAAAGCCTCGACGAACGAGCGCCATGTCCGCAACCATGTCATCCTCGGCGAGGCCTTCGCTCACCTTCCGGCCGAGGTCGAAGCCAACGCCATAAGAGAAGCGGGCCGAGTCATTGGGTCGGGAGAGCGCCGACGATGTGCCGTCGCTGACGCACCCCAAAACTGCCACCGAGCCCACACACGAAACCACGAGCAGGAGCTTTGAACTTGGCATTTCTGAGGAGCCTCTTCAGCACAAGTCGAGGAGCTCCACAGGAAACTCCCGGTCCAGTGCCGTGGTCAGCGTAGCAAGTCGTCGACACGCGGAGCGCTCCACAGGCAGACCGTCGCGGTCTGTCACACGGGGCTTCATTGCGCCTCGCTTGGGAGCGAGGCCGGAGTGCATCGAGCAAGCACGCTCATCCCAGGGCCTGTGGACGGCCTGTCACGGTCCCAACTCGAGCCACTTCAATCGAGATCACCGGCGCATCCTGCTCGACTGGATCGTCGATTCACTGGAACTCGCCACAGCAACCACCGTCGACGATGGCCGCCGACGACGGCCTATAACGGATTCGTGCCCCCGAAACAGCCCGGGCCCGCATCGCCAAGCGGCCTCAAGAGCCCTCGAGCCCATCCGACCCTCGCGCGGGGCGGCCCGTCGAATCACGGACTTGACCGTCGGAAATGAAATGCGGCTGAAATCCTCTTGACCAGCGCTTGGCGTTGAGGCATGCTCCAAGACAAGTGGGGTGCTCAGGTTGCGAATGATTCGCATTCGGACTGGCCATCTGCGGCGTTGGGTGTTGGGCAGATCTTGATTTCAAGTGTGTGAGAACTGAGGAGTAGGGAAGGCACGCTGCGATCGCAGCGGCGGGCGTTTACAAATCGATTACAGATTCTTGGCCGTCACGGCACTTGGCCCTTGTTGGGTCACCGTGTTCCCGATTGGTTCCGTGCGGCGATGGGGTTGGTTGTTCAAGGAGAGAGTTAGAGTCATGAAGAAGGTTCTTGTTTCAACACTGGTGATTGGTGCCGGTGCTTCGGTCGCGAGCGCGGATGTCTTCTCATACGCGTTCAACCCGGGTGTCATCACCAACACCGCATCGTTTTACAACATCGACACGAGCGGGGCTTCCGGCCGAGCGCGAGCGTTCTATGTCACCGGTGACTGGAGTGTCGCGGGCGGTGATCCTTGGTCGAACGAGTTCCGGGTTCAGCTCGCTGGCGTGACCAATCAGGGCGGCGGCGCTCTGGAGCGCACTCACGGTGGCGTTAACAATGGCAATCCGTTCACCTTTGCGGCGCCTGCGGCCACGACTTGGGTGAACAATGTGACCAATCCGGTTGGATGGGGCTACAACACGATGCTCGCGAATGCCGCGACTTCGGACCTGGGTGGCAACTTCTCGCTGGGCCTGCGTCAGACCTTCGGTGGAAGCAGCGCGAACCTCGCCAACGCGCAGGTTCACTTCCTGACTGACATCCTCGCTCCGAGCGCGTTCAACACCGCGACGACCGGCCTGTCGATGGCCCAGCGTCCGACCTCGTTGACCGCCCTCTCCGGAGTTGGCACCTACACCTACCAGACCTTCACCTTCACGGCGCTGGCCACGGGTGCGCACCACCTCGGTATGTACATCGATCCGGCCTTCGACGGATATCTGTATGCCTACGCGGGCGGGTCCTTCGATCCGACCAACCCGCTGGCCAACCTCATCGGCCTCGATGACATTGGCGGGCTCGGCGATCCGAACAGCGCCGACATGTTCCTTGGCCTCACCGCTGGCCAGCAGTACACGCTGGTTGCGACCACCTTCTCGGGCACTGCCCCCGGTGTCTCCGGCTTCTTCACGGTTGCTGGTCCGATCCCCGCCCCGGGTGCCGCGGCCCTGCTCGGCCTGGCGCTTGCTGGCGTGACTCGTCGTCGGCGCAACTGAGCTGACGAGAGTTTGCAACGCTCGACGCAGAGGTGCGGCATTCGTGCCGCACCTCTGTCTTTTTGCTCCTGTGAAGCGTCCGTCCCGCGAAACCCGTCCTCCATGACGGGCCGGCGGCGTCGACACTTCGTGGATGCATGATCAAGCACATTGGCGCCGGCTGCTGCGCGAGCAGCGTCGGAGCGGACTGAGCATCGTCGAGTTTTGCAGGGTGCGCGGGGTGTCGCCGAGCTCCCTGGGGGGCTTGGAGTATCAGGCCAGCAACGCCAACATTTGGGCCGCTCGATACGCGGAAGAGGCCGGACGGTGGAGTCTTGCCGGCGAGTTGATCGAGACGCTCGAGGACGCGGCTTCGCAAGATCTGGGACTGGGGCTGAGCGACCTGACGGCGACAGTGCGCAAGCGTCCTGGTCCCTTCATGACAGACTCCTCTCGGCCCCTCGGGCCGCGAAAGTCTCTCACAAGACCTGGACCTGTTCAGCGCACCCCTATCAAGGGAACCTGACAGAAAGCGAAATGTCGCGCGCCAGTTTCATCGGTCGGACCGCTCAATCGGTCGCCACCGTGCGGTGGGGATCGACTAGGAGATCGTGACTGCGGCAGGTCACTTGCGCCTCGTGGTTTGGAACACCGTGATTGACACGCTCCCTGCCGCTCTCTTCAGCGCCGCATCGATGGTTGCCAACGACACCGCCTTGCGCTGGGCGAGTTCGAGATACGCAGCGTCATAGACGCTCAACTGATGCCTCCGAGCGAGCCCAATGGTCGCCTCCCATCGAGGTTGCGGGTCGACGACGATCGGCAGCACCTCCAGATCGGCGAGGAACTGATCTGTTCGCTCGGGGGTGAAGCGCTTTCGCCTCTCCGACATGAGCAGTGCGTTGCGAATCTCGAACCAAAAGAGAGCGGGCACGAATCCTTCGTCGGCCACGATCGCGTTAATGACGGCTTCGCCGTACCGTGCCTCCTCCTCGTTGAGTGCGAGAGCGAGTATCGCTGAGGCGTCTGCAACGAGCGCCATCAGAATCGCTGCCCTTCGCGCCGCATGGCCAACAATTGCTCGCGAGTGATTCCCCGCAGCACACCGCGAAAGGCTTTCAACCTCCGGGCGGCCTGCTCGATCGAGGCGACATCACGCGACCTGTCAGGTGGCACGAGCATGCCGACGAGCCGGCCGTGCTTCGTGATCTGAAAGCGCTCCCCCCTGGACACGCGCTCCAGGAGTTCGCTCAGGCGGGACTTTGCATCGAAGGCACCGATCGTTTCCATGAGTCTTCTCCAACTAGATGACAACCAGTCTATCATCCACGGAGCCCGATTTCCAGACCACAGAGCGAGAAACCAATGTCCTGTAACATCGCTTGCGGCCGTGTCATGGTCGTGATGGGCGTGTCGAGCGCGAGCGACGCATCCTTCTCCGCGACATGAGACATCAGCATCGCGCAGAGCGCCTTCAGGCTCGCGGGTTGCAACATGCTTGCAGATGGTGTCCGTCCCGCGAAACTTTCAATTACCCACATCTTTGGCCAGACAGTAACCGAGGTGGATGTCGGTCAATCTCGCCATGCCGCGCCATAGGACCATGTTTCCCGGCGGCGCATCGCGGGCCCGGTTCAGATAGCCACCGAGTCGAGCGAGCCTCGTCAGGAAGTTGCCTACCGTCTTCTTTCTTGAGCCGTCGTTGACCGGGACGAGGCGCTCGAGCAGGTTGATCTCTGAGTTCGTGAAGACCAGCTTCACCGGGAGGTCCGGAGAGGCGCGGTTCATCATCGTCAGCCACAGCACACGCCATGCCAGAATGCACATGATCGCGATCAGGTTGACCAGTCGCTCGGCAGTCCGCAGCCTCGAGTCCTCGGCCCGACATCCTGACTTGAGCACCTTGTGGAATGTCTCGATCTTCCAGCGTAGCGCGTACCAATCGAGCTTTTCGATCGCATCGGCCTTCGATCGGATCGAAAGATTGGTCACGAGCTTCCAGTCAATTGCCGCGCGGCCCTTGGGCACGCCCCGTTCCTTCGCGTGGATCACACTCAGCACCATGGTTCCGTAGCGCTTCTCCTTCCCGATGGGCGGGCACACCTCGATCTGGTGGTACTTCAGCTCCAGCACTGCGTTCGACGGGCGGCCCTTGTCGTCCCGGACCTCGAGGCGATGCACAGCCCTCACGCGCTGTTCGTCCATCGCGTTGGCCACGGTGCGCCTGCCGTCCTCCACGCGACGATCGACGCAAGTGCGGAACACAAACTTCGTCCCCAGCGACGCGCATTCGCTGAACAACTCATAGATGTCGCTCTCCCGGTCGCCGATGTGGATGCAGCGAGCGGCGTCACCGATGTTCGCGGTCGATTGACGCACATTTTCAAGCCAGCGGATGCTCTCCTTCAGCTCAATCGGGATGCGAGTGGTGTTGACCGAATGCGTGCCCGCGTCGAGACCTCTGCCCTTGAGCGCGTTGGTGCCCTTGAACCTCTTGCGTGTCCAGAGCTTGATCGCCGCGAGACCGAGGGGCACGCCGTCAGTGGTGACGATGAGACTCGAGTGCATGAGGATGCCGCAGACAGTGTGCATTCGCTGGCGACCCTTCTCATCCTTGTGACCCGCGGCCACCCTGTTGGTGACACCAATCGCGTGCGCTCGCTCACGGGTGAATGAGAACTCGGTCGTGTCGTGCAGTGCAAGGACTGGACCATCGACAGCGCCGACACGCGCCCGCGTGGCCTGCATGTGCCCGGCCAGGATCTCTGCCTCGCTCACACGCTTGTTGTCAAGAAAGCGATACGCGGCCTTGGTGCTGGCCCAATCACCGCACGCCAGCGGCAGTGACTGGCCAAGCCCCTTGGAGAGCTGCTCCATGAGTAGACCGAACCGCCCAGCCAGTCGGGCATCGGCAAAGCGGCAGCCAGCAAGCTCCTGATTGATCCACGGTCCCATGGTCGCGACTCCATCCGTTGGTGTGCGATGCCATCCATGGCATCGGTACCCTCAGTGGATCGGCATGACCAGTCCGTGCCGCACAATCCAACCCCTGTTCAGCGGAACCAACAGACAAAGATGTGGGTAATTGAAAGCCCGCGAAACCCGTCTTCCATGACGGGCCGCCGGCGTCGACACTTCGTGGATGCATGATCACGCGCATTGGCGCCGGCTGCTGCGCGAGCAGCGTCGGAGCGGACTGAGCATCGTCGAGTTCTGCAGGGTGCACGGGGTGTCGCCGAGCTCGTTCCATCGATGGCGACGCATGCTCGCAGGCGATGGCTCGGCGTCGCATCGACGCGACGATCGCCCGTCCTTCGTCGAGCTCGCGGCGCCACCTTCGATCTCGGGTCCCGGCGTTGTGATCACGATTGCCGGTGGACGACGGATCGAGATCGCATCCGGCGCCGACGAGGCGTGGGTCGCACGGTTCGTCGTTCGGCTCGAGCGTCTCGACGCCGAGGCCGCGTCATGATCTCGCTACCGTCGCTCGCGCAGCTCGATCGAGGCGCGCCACGCATCTGGCTGGCGACGACGCCCGCCGACATGCGCCGCGGCTTCGATCGGCTCGCAGAGATGGCACAGTCAGTGATCGGCCAGGACCCTCGCAGCGGCCATCTCTTCGTCTTCCGTTCGCGCGGAGGCGATCGCCTCAAGATTCTCTACTGGGATCGCGACGGCTACGCGCTCTGGTACAAGCGGCTCGAGGCGGGCACCTTCCGTCTGCCTCGCGCCGACGAAGCCGCATCGATCGAGCTGCGCGCGAGCGAGCTGGCGATGCTGCTCGACGGCGTCGACCTGCGGAGCCTGAAGCGCGTGAAGCGATCCGCACGAAGTTCGTGATTTCCCTGCATCCGCGCCGGGGCCTGGCGCGGAGAGGATGTCGTCATGGACGACGCGGCCGCGATCGAGCTTCCCGAAGATGTCGATGCCCTGAAGGCGCTCTGCGCGATGCTGATGTCTCATGTCGCGGAGAAGGATGCGTCGCTCGCGGCGGACTGTACTGGTTGCGAAATGTCTCGCGCTGTCTGCGGTCGGGTCGAACCTAGGGAACCCGACGGTTTGCGAGCGCGGGAGTGGGCGAGGGGTGCCTCCTGTCATCGGGCCGCGCGAGTCTCTCCCCATACCTTCGGCAACTCTGCAGGGTCATACTTCACTCCGCACTCGGGGCAACGAGCCACGCCTTCGGTTGGGGACAGCACATGGTTGCATTGCGGACAGATAGATGCACCATGCCGAGTCACCCACCAGCGGAGGCGCCGCGTTGCAATGAGCTCCCAAGTCCACAGCGCGAGAATCAGGACCGCCGTCGCGACGCACAGCGCACCAAGCCACGGTGGCACGCGCCGCTGGACCTTTATCGAGTACATCGCAAACGAACCGACGATCAAGATGATCGCCACTGTGCAACGCATAAGCACGCGTCGCGCCGTCCGACGACGCCGAACCAGCAACGGCACGAACGCGCCTTGGTTCCAGATCAGGGTGCCCCGAGGCACCCGGGCCTCTTCGCCGCTCTGCACTGGGTCGGGTGTTTGATTGGATGAACCAACGGTTCGGGCGAGACGGGCCGCATCGGTGAAACTCCAGATCATCCCGCAGTGGGCACATCCTGACCATCCCTTTGCGAGCGGCAGGTCGACCTTAAAGAGCGCGCTGAACCATCCCGTTCGATCTGGGCGGAAGCCAAGGCCGCCGCCCAGATCAAGCTGGCCGATTACGCGGCCCTCAAAAATCTCATTGGAGCCACAGTTGGGGCACGCGTTCTTGGAACTCATTACTTAGATAGCGAAGGCAGCGTCGGGAAACGGCAGAAGCAATTCCGACCAAGACCGCGCCGTCATTGCGGTGGACATCCTGGCGGAACAGAGTAGGTGATAGTGGAACCAATCACGCAGCCCACCTCGCAAGTGTGATAGGACGCGTGACAGCCGCCAAGGCATCCAAGTCGCGCAGCCCAACAGATACCTTGTTGGAATCCGAGTACGATGGCACAGCCATAGCAGCGGGCGGAGCACCAAAAGCCCGGAAGACCAGTGCATGGACACGCGCCGATGCACGTCGCATAGACTTGATCAGCGCCAGCCATACATGTTTGGTGAAGGGGATTGCAAACGCTTCCCAAGCAATAGTTGCGCGTGATAGAGCAATCCGCCTCGCAGTCGTCATAGCAGACTTGGCAGAAGCAATCGACCGTGTTGGCAGAGGGCGTGCCCGGAGACGGCTGCGGCGCCGACGGTGCGGGAACGGTCGATGTTAGCATCTGCACGGCCCAAATCTGCTCCCCGATGGCGTCGGAGATACTTGTCTCCACCGAGCTGGGAGTAAACACGATGGTCTCACTCATGTCTGCAAATGTCATGCGGACTTCGATTCCGACAACATAGCGGGTATTCTGGGTGTCACCCCGCACCACGGCTGCCACTACGTAGTAATCCATGGCGTCGAGACTCCAACTTGCGAGTTGGGTTGGCGTCGGAGCCAGCGAACTGAGATGCGTCGAGTTGAGGCGCTCGAAGGTGCCCCGGCTCAGCGTCGAGATCATTTCAGAGCGCGGGTCGCGCTGCTCGTCAGTGTCAACAAGGAGGTCTTGAATCTGCAGACCGCCCGCAGTGGCCTGGCTGACTAGCATCGTAGATGCATTTGGGGAGTACGCGTGGCCCCAAACCTCTTGCCACACCGTCGAAATGTCCCCTGATCGAACTGTGAGCGGCGAATCAGCTCTCGCTTGTCCGGAAAGCTGCACAAACAAGGCGGCCGAGACGATCACGATGAGGCGATGACACGACCGCATGACTGAGACAAGTGACATAACAAACTCCTTTCGAGTGTATTCAGATTCCTGGCCCCCGTGTCCGTGCCCCGCGCACGCGACGAAGCGCGTACGTCGGATGGCGCGTCGGGCGACGCTCGCCCGACATGCCGCCCAATGAGGAACTCTCTAATCTGCCCGGGAAAGCCCACGCCGACGCCCTCGAACCTGACCTCTGAGGGTCGGAACATCCGTCCCTCAATCTTCCTATCGAGGCCGATTGCCTCAGAGGGACAGCGAAGTTGGAACTTTGCAGCGGAAAGGCTGCCGCGACGCTCGAAGCTCTCGAAGGCACTCGCTCGAACACCTGCATCGACGCAGACTCAAATCACACCGCTCCGCTCATCCTTGTGGGACGCCGGGGCGGTGCGTTGTGGGGGCAGATGTGGGATCGGACGCGTCGGCGAGGGTACGACAGCGAATCGGCGACGCCGGGCGTCAGATTCAGGATCTGCGTCATCCTCGGCTGACTCACATGATGGCGGCGAGCAAGTTCGGAGATCGTCTTCACCTCACCGGTGCGGAGCATGCGATCGAACTTGATCGCGAGCGCCATGAGGCGGGCGATTCGCGGCACGCGGTCGCCGACGATCGCGAGCGGTGAGATCCGCGTCGTGGCCACCTTGCGACCGTGGGCGCGGGTGCGGAAGTGGAGCGACTTCGTGACGACGACGCTCATGCTGCGACCTCGGTTGCGGTGGACTTGGCAACGGCACCTGAGGCAGCGGCGCTGGACTGTGCTGCGACTTCGGTGCTGCGTGGAATGTGACCGGCGACGACTCCGTCACGGAAGCTCAGCGCGATGCTGCTTGTGGCCGCGTCGTACTCCACGCGTTCAAGCAGCAGATGCACCAGTTGGAACTGCTCGGTCGGCATCAGCGTGGGCCACAGTGCATCGATGTCGGCGATGGCGGCGCGGATCGAGGCGAGATCGATGGTGCCGGTGCCGTCGGTGCCACTGCCTCCCCCGCTTCCCCCGCTTCCCCCGCCTCCCTTCGCCATCAGCTTCGCCTCCTTGAGTGCAGCTCGCGCAAACTCCGGTCGCTTCAGCGTCTCCTTCACCTGCTCGACCACGAAGCGTTCGATCTCGGCACCGGGCAGCGAGCCGCTTGGGCACGAAGCTGCGCCATGTCGGCACGCCTTCGTGCAGCGGTAGTAGCGATACGCCCGCGTGCCGCGACGGGTGATCGCGTGCGTCATCGCCGCATCGCACGCCTTGCAGCGGAGCAGGCCACGCAGGAGTGCACCGGTCGCGGTCGCCATGCCGAACGAGCTCTTCGCGCGCGCGTTCGCCTTGAGCTGCGATTGCACCTTTGCGAATGTGGCGGCATCGACGATCGCCTCGTGCACGCCGTCATGCACTTCGCCCTTGTGGACGATCATGCCAGTGACGATCGGGTTCGTGAGCAGCAAATGCAGGTTGCCCTTGTCGAACGGCTGGCCGCCACGCTGCACGCCAGCCTTCGTGGTCCACGCCTTCGCGCACCAGCCACGCCGCCGCAGTTCCGTGACCACAGGCAGCAGCCCACCGAGCTCCATATAGAGATCGAAGATGGCGCGGACGCGTTCCGCTTCCTCAGGATTGACCACCAGCCGCGGGCTCGGGCCTGTGCGATCGATGTCGTAACCAAGCACTGGCTTGCCGCCAGCCCACATGCCGCGTCTTCGCTGAGCGCCAATCTTGTCGCGGATGCGCTCGCCGATCACTTCCCTCTCGAACTGCGCAAACGAGAGCAGCACGTTCAGCGTCAGCCTGCCCATCGAGTCGTTGGTGCGGAACGCCTGCGTGACCGAAACAAGCGCCACGCCGCGCTTCTCGAAGACCTCCATCATCCGCGCGAAGTCGGCGAGGCTGCGACTCAGCCGATCGATCTTGTAGACGACCACGCAATCGATGCGGCCCGCTTCGATCGCTGCCATCAATCTCTGGAACGCAGGACGGTCAGTGTTTGCGCCGGTGAAGCCGCCGTCGTCAAAGCGGTCGGGCAGGCAGACCCAGCCAGCGCCCGCCTGCGAACGGATGTAGGACTCGGCCGCATCGCGTTGAGCGTCGAGAGAGTTGAACGACATCTCGAGTCCGTCGTCGGTGGACTTCCTTGTGTAGATGGCGCAGCGGATTCCCGGTTTCACATGCCGACCGTTGGCAGTCGATGGAGACGGCTTCCTCATAATCGCGCTCCACCGCTTGCACCGCTCAAGCCGAACCACCGAAACCCGTTGCAATGCGAACCTGTGATCGCCTTGGCCACGGCGCTGAGCGAGCCGTAGAGAACGCCGTCGAATTCGATGCCGCCGTCACGGATGTGGACCACGAGGTCACGGCCCTTGTAGCGCCGCGTGAGCATCGAACCGACGCGAGGCAGCCGGGGGTCTGCACATGGATTGGGTGGCGGCACGGGGCGAAGGCGGAGGCGAGGGGCTTCGGTGGCAAGCAACTCAGCCGATCGCGACTGGCCGCCAGTGCGTGGGCCGCAAGGGTCGCGTGGGCCGCAAGGGCCGCGTGGGCCGCAAGGGCCGCGGCGCGCGTTCTGAGAGTTCCGGGGCCGCGGTGCCGTCACGCGAACATCCGCGTCGCGCGCCAACTCCTCTGCGCGGTCCAAAGCACGCGCGCTCAAGCCGCCATAGACGGCCGCCTGCATCCGCCACAAGATGCGACGAACGAGATAGGTGCGGTTCCTGCTGTGGCACCGCTCGCCGCAGACCTCGGCGTAACGCTCCGCGAGTTCGCTCGTGGCCATCTGCTCCAGCTCCGCCTGCTTTGCCGCGATATCGAGGGCCATCACGAGGTCTCCTTCACGGCCGCATTGGTCGCGGCACCGGTGGAGACACTGAGCCTCAAGCCGCGCGAGGGAGCAAGTTCGATGCACCGCCGCCGATTGGCCAGCCGGATCGCGGCCCGCGCCAAAATGCGGGAGATGTCGGTGAAGGCGTCGGCTGGGTCAAGGTCGGGGGCCGCCGGTCCGTGGCGGCGATGTGGGGCGTCCATGAAGGAGTAGGTACGCTGTCAAGCTCCAATCACCGCCCGCGCGTGCGGCGCGAGCACGTCGAAAGTGAGTCGTGTGGACTTGATCCCTATCTATCCATGCGAAGGGGTCGCTCGACGCCTTCGACCCACGAATCGTCTTCGCGCTCAGATGCGAGATGTTGTGGTACCGACGGATGCCGAGATGGCGCGAATCGCAGCGGAGCTCCATGCGACAGGGGTTCCTGCGCTTGTCAGCGTCCAAGGCTGGCCGACCGTCTACCTTCCCGCAGTCGACACCAGATGGGTGTCGCAGGAAGTTGAGTTCACGACTGGGAGCCCTAAAGGCCCACTGGAACATCGACGCGGACGGACCCTCGCCTGGTGTGTCTTTGGACACGATCAGGACTGGCAGGTTGCCTTCGTCTGGCGGGACGAAGAGGACGCGACACCAACGAGAATCAACGAGCGCGGGGTCCTCATTCTTCCCGATTGTCAGTGCGATCTTTTCAACCCTGCGACGGCAGAGGGAGCTCATGCACTTCCCACCGCGCCAGCTACCTTCGAGGAGGGGCGACCGTTCCTCTGCGAGCTCACTCACTATGAACGCGATCCAGCTGCGCGCAAAGCCTGTATCGATCACTACGGGACCTCATGCACAAGTTGCGGCATGGACTTTGCAACTCGCTACGGAGCTATTGCGGCGGACTTCATCCATGTGCATCACATCGGGCCAATCGCAACACAGAAGGAGGCGCACATGGTCGACGCAGTTCGTGACCTCCGCCCAGTCTGCCCGAATTGTCATGCCGTGCTGCACCGAGTAGACCCACCAATGCACCCGGACGAACTTCGGGACCGACTCTCGCATCACGAGCACCGGCCCGTAACATCGACGCTGTGACCTGAGAGCCGTGCTGATCGACCAGTGCTGTTGGCACCCCAATGACGCCCAAGTCCAAGAAACATCACTATGTGCCGCAATACCTACTTCGGCACTTCGCCGTCTTGCAGGGTGGCAACCCCTATGTTTGGGTGCTTGATAAGCGCGATGGGCGAGTTCGTCGATCTTCAATTCGCGAGGTCGCACACGAGAATGCGTACAACGCCATCTTGAACCACAAGGGTGAACCTCTCTCATTCGAGCCGCTACTCGCAAAGATAGACGACATCGGGGCCCGTATCATCGCGGAGATTAATCGCACTGGTCGAATACCCCTCGCGGGCCAAGACCGTGTCTGGTTGTCATATGTGATGGCGAGCCAGCTACTTCGCGCGCCACGCGTTCGTAGTGATGACCACGAACTGCTTCAGCGGCTGATCCAGCGCGCCGGACCGGATGCACGGTTTGAGGGCGACGAACAACGGATTGGGGATATCACCGCTGAAGACATCAAGGCGAGCTGCCTCGTTGGACTCCAAGAAGAAGTGCCGTCGATCGCCAAGCTACTGCAGCGGCTGCAGTGGTTCCTCTCGCAAGGGCCTACGAGCGCCCCGTTCCTGATTTCAGACTCGCCAATTGCCTTTAGCAACATGTTCCCGCGACCCGGCCGAGGCACTCTCGGGCTGAAAGTACCGGGTATCGAGGTGCACTTTCCTATCTCACCTCGATATGTGTTGCACTTGATCTGCCCAGAGCTAACCAAGGCCGCCTTGGTCACCCTCCCGAATCGACACGAGTTCGTGCAGGGACTTCGAGAAGGTACTTCGACCTCAATGCAAGCTGAGAATGTCACGTTCACCAATTCACTGCAAGTGATTGAGGCTCATCGCTGGGTCTTTGGGCGAAGCAGGGCGGATCTCGACCTGGCGCTCGACATGCTTAGAACGAGTCCCGAATTGGCCAATGGTCTCACGAACTTCGCAGACGGCGGCGCGGCTTCGTCTGCAGCAACCTGACATGGTCGTGTGGGCATGCGTGCGGTGATATACTGGTGACATGCCCCAATCCCTCGCCTCCCGCCTCCGCTCCCTCATCGCCGACCGCGGCGAACTCGAACGGCTCCGCAAGGAGAACGCGTCGCTCATGGTCGAGGTGAAGGCGCTGCGGCAGGATCAGGCCGAGATCGAGAAGATGCTCGGCGGTTCAGGCCGCGGACCGGGACGGCCACGCGGATCAGGTGCCGGTGCGAAGCGCGGCCCGGGCCGACCGAAGAAGAGCGGCAACGGCGGCAAGCGGTTCCGCACCACCGCCGCCGATGTCGAGAAGATGTACCACGCGATCACCGCGAAGGCGCCGTCCGACTGGAAGACTAAGGCTGAGATCATCAAGGCCGCTGGACTGAGCGTGGACAAGTCTGCCGCCGCGTGGAAGTGGGCCACCGAGGGCGTTACCCTCCACGGCAAGAAGCACGCGCCAGTCCTCAAGCCGAACGGTGAGCGAGGGCTCGCGGGGCGGTATCGGAAGGCGTGACTTCCGAGCCGGTTTTCTCAATGCGCCTTGCCCCCAATTGCGAGGTAGCCGATGACAGAGGCGGACCCGAACACTTCTGGACGGCGGTTCATGCTGCGGTGCGCACAACGCATGACGGATGGCACCGCTTTGGTTTCCGCTCGACGGTGTCAAGATTGTGGACGCGCAAGCAGGAGCCCACTGTCCTCGCTGCGGCTATTCCATACGGTCGACTCTGCTCGCCCACAGACGGGATTGCCCGGAGTGTGGCGCCCCCGCGCCGCCTCACGCTCGATAGTGTTCGCCACAGTACTGAACGGCCGGGGACATAGGTGCCACTTTACTCCGGGGACATGGGTAACACGTTTACGCGTCGAAGCCTACCGAACTGGTCCTCGATCCGCAGATGCCGTGGCTGATCGGACCGGAGTCGGTCTCGATGCTCGGCAGTGGGTCAGTTTTACGCGCGAGTTGACACTACAACCAGGAGCGCCCTCATTCCGGGATCGGTTACCGAACCCCAAGCGGTCCGGCGCCGCCGGGCGAAGTCGATCTGAAACGGATCGCCGAGATCGGGTGCCGCGAACGGCTCGGCGGCGTGTTGAAACACTACTTTCGTCGCGCTGCGTAGCGAGCGATCTATGAACGAACGCCCATTCTACGGCCGAGATCGTGCGATCCATCGTCGCCATAATTTTTTGACCCCGACGGGTCCTTCCGCCCGCCGGAATCAACAGCCCCGATTCCTGATCTTCGGAGCTTAGCCAGGGTTGACCCGCGGCAATGGGCCGATACCTCTTTCCCACTCTTCCGGAATCATCCAACAGGATACGAGCCGTCCATTCGCAT
This sequence comes from Phycisphaeraceae bacterium, assembly GCA_019636735.1. Classification (NCBI taxonomy): domain Bacteria; kingdom Pseudomonadati; phylum Planctomycetota; class Phycisphaerae; order Phycisphaerales; family Phycisphaeraceae; species Phycisphaeraceae bacterium. Next base: position 7,929 of record JAHBWY010000011.1, on the reverse strand, counting down.
CGAATCCCAATCGCGCTCCCCAACCGGTTGACATTGCGCTATAAGCGGGGTTCTCCGGCACAAACGGGGGAGACAATTCAATTGCACCAAGCGTTGAGTAGCCGTACCAGCGATCCTGCATCAGGACAAGACCACCAGCTAGCTCCTTCTCGACCTCTTCAATGCTCATTCCTCGCATCACTCGGCCGGAATCTATCGCGCGGATAAGCGCCAGTACTCTTTCGTCGTATTGCGACAAAGAATTGCCGCTCGATTGTGATCCCCGCGTATCCGGCGCGGTGCTCGTTGAGTAGCACGCACCCAGCAACAAGGCAACGGTCATCACCAGTACTATCGAGTCATGCCTCTTCATTTTCGACCGCTCGGCCCAACAGCCTCCCACCCCCATAACCGCCACCGCCCTCCCGGTTATATCTCGCGAGACTTTGAGCACTTTCGGGGCTCTCGATAACCGGATAGGCGCGACTTGCGTGTCTCTCGACGGCCACGCGGACCAGTCTACCCAGCACTCTCCCGCCGCAACACCTTGCGAATCCACGCGCTAGAACGAGGAACGCCCCGGCTGTTGGGCCGAGGCGTTCATCGTTAACTGGTTGACCGAGTCGCTGGCGGCTCGGTCTGGAAGTAGAGGGGGAAGGACCGTCTTCGAAATCGGTCCGGGGTCAGACAGAGACACGGCACCGACACTCGTTGTCCCAGCATTGCAAAAGGACACCGTTACGCGCGATTCACGGCTATGGAGCAATCGCATCGGTCCGGAATGGCAGCGCAGGGCGTTCGCCGTCGACCAACCGCTCCGCTGAGAGCCGAGCCCACACGCCATCCACCAACGCTTGCTCAACTGACTGCAGCGCGTCCTCCGCCAAGGCAACTGCAATCTCGACATCCACGACGGGCCCCTTGGGTTTTCCTCCTATGCGCTCGATGCATCGCGCCTCACGCGCATCGACCAGACGCTTTGCTGCGGACAACAGGTCGCGATGATACTGCTCCCGAAGGGCGGCGATCGCCGTATTGAGTTCATCGCTCCGATCATCGATATCTCTCAAGAGCCGGTCAACCAGCGCTTCGCCGACACCAAATCCCGGGTTTCCTTCGTCTTCAATAGCTGCCTTCAAGAAGCATGTCTCGATCAGCTGCGATACCGCCGGCGGTAACGCCGCTCTCAATCGATCCAAAGTCGTCCAATTGACGGTTCGTAGCCCCTCTAGCGAACTGACCCCTTTGCGAACAAGCTCATTCGATCTCCGCTTCCATGAGTCATCAGCATCAATGAATGTCGTCACTCCTTCCACGTTCCGCACCCGCTTGTCATTGAAGCGATAGTGATATCGCGCCAATTGAATCTGCCACGCTTCGACCTCTCGAATGCGATGGACGACCTCCCGGCAGTACCCGGTCATTATCTCATGAAGATCTGGGCACACTACATCCAGTGGGCGATTCTCCTGATCGCGCGTCTCGTACACTATTCTCATGAGATCGGGGGCGCTCGATGCCAAGCCTAGCATACCGTGCTGCCATCGCTCTCGCTCGATCGCGTACACGAACCTAATGCCATAATTCTTTGAGTCTGGCTGAATTGCATTCACGATGCTCTCCAACGCGTCGCGATGCATGAACGCTTGACGGTCCGCGACATCGGCTAGGGTACGCTCTCGTTCCAGGCCTAGCTGCCATGCGCCATACGAGCTCGGCTGAACGACGCGCTCGCGTTCATAGAGGCTTCGCACAGTGCCTTGCCATTCGGCAGCGAACGCCTGAAACCGCGATTCGAACTGCTCCACTTCCTGGGCAATTAGATGAGCAATCGAATGATCCTCGGGCGGGTACCGGTCCAGGATACGCTTTACCGATGCCCGCTCCAAATATGGTTTAAGGGGCGCCTCCAGCCCGGGAACCCAGGGATGGACCGACACGCCGACACTTTGACTGCGCGTCGCAGCCATAGCGTGGAGCGCCATGCACCACAATGGGATCACCACGCTCACGGCAATACCCAGATGCGTCGGAGTCCTCTCACCTGTCGATCGCATTCAAATACCTCTTTCTGTCTGGTCGAGTATCAGGTCGGCCGTAACAATATGTAAGCCAACCCGCCCATGCCACCATTGATATTAGCAGTACATTCCGCCCAATCGCAATCTGAATAGATCCCCCAAACCACATTGCCGCCGCGCCAGTGAAACATGGACAGTTATTCGGAGATGTGCCCAGGAGCGCGGATGCAGAAAGGGGACCTCTGAACAATCTCGATGAAATCGGGCCTTTCAAAAAACCGTGAGCCGCTCGGCCGCGAAGTGTTCCCGTGTTCGGCGATGATGCCGACCAGCGAGGATCACGATGGCACAGCGAGTCAACGCGGAGTTCGGTCTGGTCGACGGCATGACGGCGGACCTCGGAGGACCGAGGACGGCGAGGCTGCTCGACCGTCTCGACAAGTCGGTGTCGTGGAAGGAACTCGTTGCGCCGATCGCGAAGCTGCCGGAGTACCGCGAGAAGCGCGGCGTCGGCCGTCCGGCGTGGCAGCCGGAGACGATGCTTCGCGCCCTGCTTCTCGCGAAGTGGTTCAACCTGAGCGACCCGCAGCTCGAGGAGTGCCTGAAGGATCGCCTCTCGTTCCGTCGCTTCGTCGGGCTGAGCCTGACCGACGCGACGCCGGACGAGACGACCTTCGTGGTCTTCCGGCGCAGGCTTCGCGACGCGGGGCTCGATCGGACGATCTTCGACGCGACGCTGGCGCAGCTCGAGAAGCGCGGGCTGCTGGTGAAGGAAGGAACGCTGGTGGATGCCACGATCATCGAGCAGTCGCGCGGATCGCATCGGGACGACGGCACGAGCACGCGCGACCCGGAGGCGAGCTTCACGAAGAAGTCGGGCCAGACGCACTTCGGCTTCAAGGGTCACATCGCCGCGGACCGCTCGAGTCTGGTGACGGACTTCCGATTCAGCGACGCGGCGCCGCACGACAGCAACTTCATCGACGAGCTGACGGAGGACGAGACGAGCATGGTGGTTGCGGACACGGCGTACCGCAGCGAGGAGCGGGAGCGGAAGCTGCTCGCCCGCGGCGTGACGCCGGTGATCGCGTTCAAGCGGCAGCGTGGAGAGAAGGAGCTCGCGAAGGAGCTTCGCGTCTTCAACCGGATCGTGGCCTCGCTGCGTGCCGTGGTCGAGCATCCCTTTGCCTGGATGAAACGGACGGGCTACCGCCGAGTGCGGTATCGAGGCCTGCGACGGAACGCGTTCGACTTCGCGTTGCACCTGGTGGCCTACAACTGGAGACGGAGTTTGAGCCTCGCAAGGGCGTAGGCGAGGGCCCCGCACGGCCTCCCGAGTCGCTTCGAGCGGCCCGGTGGAGCCCGAGGCCGTCGTGTCATTACTCACCTGAGAGCCGATCAACCGCATACAGTGCCGTTCATGCTCATTTGTTCAGGTGTCCCAAAGGACAATCAAGTAATTCAGAAGCGCCGCGAAGGCAACAGCAAATAACCAGATGGAGTGCCAGCCGCCGAGCAACGCAATTCCAATCGCCAAGTTCACTCCTGGGACGACGGCTGGTAACACTGCGGCGATCTCAGCCGGCACACCTAGCGATTGGACAAATGCCGCAGTCCCGCGGCCTTGGCTTGCGACATCCCCAAGACCCGCGACGAGAAAGACGACACCTACGGTCGCGGCCAAAAGATAGCGTAGCAACCGGCTTCGACGCACGCTCTTTTGATCGCCCAATTCGCGCTCCCTTCAGGTCGAGCCGCGAACGCAACTTGTGGGCGACAGTATCCCTGTAGAACACGGAGATCCAGTGTTTTCGGGCCTCCCGTCAGCTACCCAGTTACACGACGTTCCGGGCGACTCACACTTGTACTTTTGCTTCTTCGCATAGACGCTACCAGTCTGTGAACAGGTCATACCTCCGGTTTGATACCCACTCTGGCAATTGTTAATGGGCGTGGGTGTCGTAATGTACTCCGGGAACGTACCGCATAGAACTGCGAGGCCCGTGACCGGGTCAAAATAGCCTGGGCATGAAAGGGCTCCCTCTTCCTGTTGAGTACCACAGTTGCCACCGAAGACCAAACCCCAACAGGCTGAACCGCCAAGGGCTGCACAAACGACACCCGCGCTTGTGAATCGAATCGCCCAATCGGATCTCGCGAACCTGACAACGTTCATGGCTGTTGTGATCGTCATGACACAATGCTCCTCGTTAAAAGATGTTGGCGAATGAAAAATACAACCATCGCTGTGGCGATGCAACCGTTAATGAGTATGTGCCCCAAGTCGTCCTGAATCGCTCGACGCATGCGGTCTCCCCAGGTATCCGAAAGATACCGCACGTGCTCTCGGCTCCATGCGCCATATCCGGTATAGTCAAGTGCCGGTGTCTGCGCAAACTTCACATTTGTGCTGTACACGAACTCCAAGTCTCGGGGCGCAATAGGTAGCGGACGCCGCGCACCTAAGGGTGCGCCTTCAAAACAATAGAGTCGTGTCTCGCTAAGCAGATTCAGCCGTACTGCCAGTAATGCAATCCTGCCCCCGCTGGCGGTTGGTCGGCTCAGTAAGATCACTTCTCCATTCTGGAGTTCGAGCTTGAGGGCTTCGACAGTATCTCCCCGATCGTGTGCCAACCATGCGAAGTCCGTTTCCTCAGCACCGCTGTAGAGGCGCGCCTCATGCTGGCGTGCCGAATCAGGATTTGCAACGAGGCGCGCCGCGCGCTCGAAGATATTGTGTGTTAACCAGAAGCCGAGTTGCGCAATATCGCGACCAGTGCTTGAGGCGCAACGAACCGCAATCGCGCTATCAGAGGATCCGTACCATCCGAATCCAGGTCCTCTGCCGACAAAAAAAATAGGGGCAGCCAGATCTTCCCACAAGCGATCTGTGTTCATCGCGTTCTGACTTGTCCAGCCAGTAGCTGGAATATCGTCAGGACGGGTTACAACACTCGCGAAGGTGGCGGCTGGGTCTCCCCAGAACCAACCATCGAAAATCTCGGCCGCACCATCGGACTGGCAGGTACTGCGCAAGCGGTCGTATGACCCTTTGACGCCATTCCCAACGAACGCATCGAACAACTCACAATCCAAAAGTAATCGCGTAGCCGTGAATCTAAAGCCTCCAAACCACCAGAGCGCGCCATCCGTAACATCGGCGATCGACGCTGTTGCTTGCGCGCCGAGCAGCAACGGGATAACCACGATTCCGGCGCGCGCAGCCTCGTAGAGAAAGCGGCGGTCGAAGATGCTGTTGGGCGAAGCCAAGGCGCGCACTCCCCTCGCTGAGGCAACCAAGCGCTTCGAGCGCACGGCGGATGGCGCGTTGGGCGACGCTCGCCTTTGCCGCATCCCGGCACCCGCGATCTCTCTAATCTGCCGCAGAAATCCCACGCCGACGCCCTCGATCCTGTGGCCCACGGTCCAACCTGTGCGTCGCTTCCCCACGGCGCGGCCCGGCGAACACGCCGAGATAGCGGCAACATAGCAGATCCCAGAACCGCTGCCAGAAAAACTTCCCTTTTTTCCTGGCCTGTCTCAGGAAGCAAAACGCCCGGCGAACCTTGCGGCTCAGCCGGGCGCTTCCGGGGGCAGGAGAGATCTGGGATCAAGGTAGCACCACCTCCGACTGCGTCAAGGCCGAACGGGTGGGCCAGCACCGTCGCCACAGCAGCCCTCGCGCATGAACCGCGGCAGCAGCTCGGTCCCCGGGTACGGCGCCTGCACGCGCGGCGCGGTGATCATCGGCCAGACGAGCTTCGCGCCGATGTCGCAGTGCACCGCGCAGGCGCCAACTGAAGGCTTGCCGCGGAATCGTCCGAGCGTGCAACGATCTCGGTCACGGTGCGGGCACGGATAGATGGTTACGCCGTTGCTCATGACACCATCCCCGTCATCAGGACCCCGGAGCCGCATGCGTTCGAAACGGGCGACGTCGCATAGGTGCCCAGCAGCGGGCACTTCTGTGCCGTCGCGCCGGTGCGTAGAGAGCGAAAACGCCGACGAGGTCAATCGTCGGCGTTTCGCGTGATCTCTGCGGCCGGTCTCTGTTGCAACCGGCCTCGAAGTAGAGGGAACCGGACACTTTGCGAAATGTCGCGCGCCAGTTTCATCGATCGGACCGCTCAATCGGTCGCCACCGATCGGTGGGGATCGATTGGGAGGTCCTGACATCTGCCCTGATAGGCCCCGTCGGTCTGCGGAGCCCGCCGATTCGTCCACTCAATTCAATCCCGATTCGCGCGGGCAATAGGGAAAGGGGTGCACCGCTGCCCACACTCCGAGCAGACGCCCCCCTCTATCAACGTGTACCCACAGGCAGGACAGTGTCCACGCAGCTGCCGCCAATAGAGGCGGGCGAGCCCGCATGCGCTCCAGCCGATCCAAATGGTGATCGCATATGTGATGGTATTCAACAGAAGTCCGACCGAGATCGGAGTTAATGGAAGTGTTCGAACACCCGAGGGCGCGTATTCGTACCGCCAAGGCCCAAATGGCACTGCGATCCCAGATGGCACCATCGGTCCACGGGATTCCTTTGGGCCTACGGATGAGAGCACGCACGACAATGCCAACATTGGCCATCCTGCGGCAAACTGAGTTACATGAACTCGGTCCCCCGGCGCCAGTTGATGCCGGCGCCACCTCAGTAGATCAACGCAGACCCAACTCGGCAGCAGGAGTCGTACCTCCTCCTCAGACATCGTTGTACTTGATACCTGGTGCTCTGGAGACCAGAGCGACACCATCGCCAACGCGGTCCCCGTTCCTGACACAACGATCGCCTCAATCTCGACATCCGGACCGAGGCTCACAAAGCTGGAGCCCAACGGCCAACTCTCAGCTGGGATGGAGCCTTCTTTCCCACGGTCCCAAGGAGAAGTAAAGGCAGCAAGGGCCCACGATACGCCAATGGCGGCCACGAACCCGCCGAGCAGCGAGATGGCAAGGCGTACACACATCGCCCACCTCATTCTGTTCCTTGCCGCTTTCTTGCAGGTTGTGGCCGCTTCGGCACCTCATCATCACGAATATGGCCAGCGCGGATGGCCTTCGATACATACCCATGCCCCCGAGGATCTCTCCAGCTCCAACATCCGCCCACTCTCTTGGAATCATCTCGGCCAACAACACAGCAATTGTACCACGGATTGAGAGTGTCATTGAGATACGAGATCGTCTGGATCTCCTCCCAGGCTTCCGCTGCGCTCCGGACCGAGTGACTCTGCTGTCCGCCAGGAAGAGTGTTCAAGAGTCCATTCGCGTCTCGCCACGCATGAACCAGCTCATGCCACAACACCTCGCACTTGCTTAGACGACAGCCCCCTTCTGAAAAGCCCTGCCTCTTCCACCACACCGATTGCCCCACAGCTGGAATGGGGCGAGTTAGCTTGTTGCCGTAGAAATCGGTCTCTGTCCCAGGAGTGCCAGGTTCGTAAAAGTCCGTTGGCATCCGGTCATTCAATCGATCCTTGGGGAAATGCTCCCAGTTTCGAATTGCCAGCGCGGATTTTGCGATGAGTTGACGGAGTATCTCGCAGCCAGGTGGGCTGTCACAGTTGACAGCACCGCAATCGGAATTACAGGGTGGAGTCCTGGTCGGACCCTTGGGCGGTGTGTACAAATCATCACCCGCTGGCGGAACAGTGATGTTCCCAGAGCCGTCAACTGTAGCGCTTGGACAGAGTGCTCTCAGGCACATCTGAAGATCCGACCTAAAGGTCCCGATCTCCGGAGTTCTGACCGCAAGCCCGAAGGGATCCCATAGCGAGACGGGACGAGCCAGTGCGTAAAGGACAAGGGAGGCCGAGTCCATATACCCCGCCGGATCTCTCTCCCCCCACCTCCCCAGCGTCGGCCTGTATGTCCTGTGCCGAACGAGGTAATCCCCCGTCGCCGGATTGAACACATACCCGTCCCAACCGAT